>JASHUP010000004.1 GCA_030039915.1 Thermoplasmata archaeon
TGCGTCCGCGCGTTCATCCTGGAGGCGCTCGAGACGCTCGACGCGTTCGACACGCCCGAATCGGGACGTGTCGTCCGGGACATCCACGAAACGTACCGGGAGCTCGCCGCGACGTTCGTCTCCCTGATGGACGCGTAGCGACTCGAGGCGGACCTAGGGAGCGGCCCCGTCCTTCTCGCCGTTCGGGAGGTGGGCCGGATGGGCCTCGCGGGCCTCGCGAGCGACGGCGAAGCGCTTCTCGGCGAGGAAGAGGAGGTTCCGCGTGCCGTCCCGCCAGCTCGAGATCTTCGGCGGGCCCCAGCGTTCCCGGTACTGGATCGGGATCTCGAGGAATCGGGCCCCGTGCAGGAGCGCCTCGATCTTGAGCTCCTCGCTGAACGCCATCCCGTCCTGGGTGAGGTGGACCGTACCGAGCAGCTCGCGACGGAAGACCCAGAAACCGCTCTGGCTGTCCTGGAGGTCCTGTCCCGGCACTTCCCGCAGGTAGCGGTGGTAGGCGAGCCCGAGAAAGAGGTTCAGCACCCGGTTCCCGATCCGGTGCTCGGTGGTCATGGCGCGGCGGTCGAGGTAAGCGAACCGGTTGCCGGTGATGAAATCGAGATGTTCGTCGACGAGCTTCTTCACGAGCCCGGGCACGGTCTCGACCGGATAGGTGGCGTCGCCGTCCGCGGTCGCGATCACGTCCCCCTGGGCCGCGGCGAACCCGGTCTTGTACGCCCGGCCGTAGCCTCGGCGTCGTTCGATGAGCACCCGGGCTCCCTCGGCCGCCGCGAGCGCCGCGGTCCCGTCCTCGGACGCCCCGTCCACGACCAGGACCTCCCATTCGAGCGGGCTCCCGCGGAAGATCGTGGCGTTCGCCTCGACCGCGGCCTCGCGGAAGAGGCGGAGCACGTGAGCGATGGACGACGCTTCGTTGAGCGTCGGGATGACCAACGACGCGCGCATGCGGAGAAGGAAACCGACTGGCCGGCCACTTAAAAGTTCCCGCGAGCCTCCCGAATCACGAGCGCGGGTCCGGTTCGCGGGGCACGGCTCCGCCGTTGGGGGTCCTTTCCGACCACCGCCGACGTCGGGGTCTGGGCGACCGCGCCCTCGACCGCGGAGCTGTTCGAGGCGCTGGGATTGGGTCTTTACGCGCTGATGACGGACCTTCGCAAGGTCCGCCCTCGGGAAGAGCGCGCGGTGAGCGCGTCGGGGGACGACACGACCGGGCTTGTCGTGGCGTTCCTCACGGAGCTCTTGAACCTCGAGCAGACGGACGGATTTATCGGCCGCGCGATCACCGCCCACCCGGTCGGGAACCCGCCGACCGCAGTCCTGGCGAGCGTTTCGGGCGAGCGGTTCGACCCCGAGCGTCACCCCTCGCGAACCGAGGTGAAGGCCGTCACGTTCCACGGCCTCGTCTTCGATCCGGTAGAAGGGCGGGCACGTGTGATCGTCGACATCTAGGCCCGGCCGGGCCGTCCGTCAGGGCATCCGATCGACGATCTTCTGGAGCGCCGCGCCCGGCGAGGGGACGCGACCGGCCTTTCCGAGGATGCGCTCGATCGCCGCGAACGTGACGAGGAGATCCGGCCAGTCCGCGATCCCCATGTGGCCGATCCGGAAGATCTTGCCCGTGAGCGCGCCCTGCCCGCCCTGGACGAGGATGTTGTACTGGCGCTCGAGGACCTTGCGGAACTCCGGGTCGCCCATCCCGGCGGGGTTCTTCACGGCGGTGACGGTGTCGGAGGCGTGCTCGCGCTCGGGGAACAGCTCGAGCCCGAGCGCGTCGACGGCGGCCCGGGACGCTTCGGCGAGGCGGTGGGTCTTGTCGAGACGCGCCTCGAGTCCTTCCTCCTTCAGGAGGAGGAGGGCCTCGCGGAGCGCGAGAAAGAGCGGGACGGCGGGGGTCCAGGGCGTGTCGTTCTTCTCGAGGGACTTGAGGTGCGCGGCGAGATCGAGATAGAACGAGCCGGCGTGAAGCGCCGCGACCGCACGGTCCGACAGGTGGACGAGCGCGAGGCCGGCCGGTGCGGCGAGTCCCTTCTGGCTACCCGCGACGACCGCGTCGACGCCCCACGACTCGATCGGGAGAGGAATACCGGCCACGGCACTGATGCCGTCGACCAGGAAGAGTGCGCCCGAGTCGCGGATCGCCGGGGCGAGCGCCCCGAGGTCGTTCGCGTACCCGACGCTCGTCTCGTTGTGCACGACGCAGACGGCCTTCACGTCGCCCTTCGCGAGCTCCGAGGTGACCGCATCGACCGGGATCGAACGGCCCCACGGGGCGGTGACGGTCGTCACGTTCTTCGAGTAGCGGCGGACGATCTGGTCGGTGCGCTCGCCGAAGTTCCCGTTCGACAGCACGAGGGTCCGACCGTCCTTCGGCACGAGCGAGGAGTAGACCGCCTCGAGGCCGGCGGTGCCGCTTCCCGAGAGGATCAGCTGATGGCCCTTCGCGCCGAAAAGGACGGGGAGCAGCCCCCGGATCTCCGCGACGATCCCGTGGAAGTAGTCGCCCCGATGGTTGAGCGACGGCATCGACATCGCCCGAAGGACCCGAGGGTGTATCCGGACCGGACCGGCGATGAGGAACGTCGTCGTCTCGGGATCGAACGTCATGCGGCGCCTCCCGGAACGGGGACCAGTGCGGTCAGCGGCTCTCCGCGCAACGCGCGGAGCACCTCGTCCACGGTGTCGGCGCCGGCGCGCTGCTGCGCTTCCACGGTGGAGGCTCCCAGGTGCGGCGTCGGGATCACGTTCGGGTGCGCGAGGAGTTCTCGGTTCATAGGGGGTTCGACCTCAAAGACGTCGAGCGCGGCTCCGCCGAGGCGGCCCGAGGTGAGGGCCGAGAGGAGGGCGACCTCATCCACGAGGGCGCCGCGCGCGACATTGACGAGGAAGGCGCCCGGCTTCATCCGGTCGAAGGCCCGGGCGTCGAGCAGGTGATGGTTCTCGGCGGTCAGCGCCGCGTGCACGCTCACGATGTCCGAGCTCGCGAGCAGCGCCTCGAGCGGGAGGAGTTCGGTCCCGCCGACGTGGCTCGGAACGAACGGGTCGAAGGCGACCGTGCGGGTCCCGAACGGGGCCACCCGGCGCGCGACCTCGCGGGCGATGCGACCGAAGCCGACGAACCCGACCGTTCGGCCCGCGAGCTCGTGACCGTGCGTCCCCCGCTCCCACTTTCCGTCCTTCGTCGCGGAGATCGACGGATAGAGGCCGCGAACGAGCAGCAGGTAGAGCGTGACCGTGAGCTCCGCGACGCTCACCGTCGCGGCCGCCGGAGCGTTGACGACCCGGATCTTCCGGGCCGAGGTCGCGGCGAGGTCGACGTTGTCCACTCCGACCCCCGCTCGAGCGACGAGCTCGAGGTGGGGAGCGTTCGCGAGCAGGGCGGCCGTGACCTTCGTGCGACTGCGCACGACGAGCGCCCAGGCGTCCGCCAGGTGCTCCGACAGCTTCGCGGGCTCCTTGCTCGCGTCCACCACCCGGCACGGACCGCTCTTCA
>JASHUP010000062.1 GCA_030039915.1 Thermoplasmata archaeon
TCGCCGGGATACTGGTTCGGCTGCATCTCGTAGATCTGGCGGGTGAAGTACGCGTTGAAGTTCCAGAAGTCGACGAGCTCGGCGAGGTCGATCTCGGCCTCGTACGGGTTCTTCGAGTGGTTCAGCATGATCGCGGCGATGTTGCGGGTGCGGCGCGGACCCGCGAGGAGCGTCGCCGCCTTCTGGAAGACCGCGACCCGGTGATACCAGTCGAGGCTCGCCCAGCGGTCGTGGGCGGCGAGCGCGCTCTCGACCGCGGCGCGCAGCTCGGATTCCCCGGCGACAGAGGCGTGCGCGAGGACCACACCGTGGTCGTCCGGGGCCCGGACGTCGACCGGGTCGCCGGTCCGCACCTCTTTCCCGTCGATGACGAGCGGGATCTCCACCGTCGTCGTTCGCATGGATGCGAGGGCGTCTTCGAGCCGCTTCCGGTCGGGGGAACCGGGAGCGTACGATCGGATCGTGTTCACGTCGTTGCTCGGCCGCTCGACGTTCCAAATCATGAGAGACCCCACGGGACGAACGCCCCTAACGGTTTCGTGAACTGCCGTTGATACGGGGTTAATGACCGACCCCCCACCTTGAATGAGGCACTCAGAGGGTCTGCATGTCCTCCGACCGGGTCGAACGACACCCCATCCTGACGGTCCCGGACCGCCCGGAGACGGTCGAGTTCCGCTTCGACGGACGGCGTCTCGAGGCCCGACGATCCGAGATGATCTCCTCCGCGCTCTTCGCGAACGGGATCCAGGTCTTCGGGCGCCATCGGCGGGACGGCTCGCCTCAGGGGATCTTCTGCGCGAACGGCCAGTGCGCGCAGTGCCTCGTGCTCGCGGACGGGCTGCCCGTGAAGGCGTGCATCACCGCGGTGCGGCCCGGCATGGACGTGCGAGCGCTCTCGGATCTTCCCGCGCTCCTCGCGGACGACGCTCCGCTCCGTCTCAAGCGGGAGGTCGTCGAGGTCGAGACGGACGTGCTGATCGTCGGCGGCGGCCCGGCCGGGCTCACGGCGGCGGCCGAGCTGGGCGCGAACCACGTGCGCTGCCTCCTTTGCGACGATAAGCAGGTCCTCGGCGGGAAGTTGAGCCTCCAGACGCACAACTTCTTCGGCTCGGTCGAGGACTGCTACGCCGGAACGCGCGGCACGGAGATCGGCCGCACGCTCGAGGAGAAGGCGCGGGCGCAGAAGTCGGTCGACCTGTGGACCGATGCGCCGGTCGTCGGCCTCTTCGAGCACGGCGTCGCCGGGGTCGTGCACCAGGGCCGGTTCACGCTCGTGCGCCCGAAATGCATGCTGGTCGCCGCCGGCGCGCGCGAGAAGGCGCTCGCGTTCGCCGGCGCGGACCTGCCGGGGGTCTACGGCGCAGGGGCGTTCCAGACGCTCGTCAACCGGGACCTGGTGAAGCCGTCCCAACGCCTGTTCATCATCGGCGGCGGGAACGTCGGCCTGATCGTCGCCTACCAGGCCCTGCAGGCCGGGATCGACGTCGTCGGCCTTGCCGAGATGTTGCCGGAATGCGGGGGCTACAAGGTACACCGCGACAAGATCCTCCGGCTCGGGGTGCCCGTCTACACGTCGCACACGGTACTGCGTGCCGAGGGACGGGACCGGGTCGAGCGGGTCCTGATCGCTCGGGTCGACGAGCAGTTCCAACCGATCCCGGGGTCGGAGCGTTCGTTCGACGTCGACACCGTGCTGGTGGCGGTCGGGCTCTCCTCGGTGAACGAGCTCTTCGCGGAAGGCCGGCGCCTCGGCATGCGCGTCTACTCCGCCGGGGACGCCCGCGAGATCGCCGAAGCGTCCGCGGCCATGTTCTCCGGCAAGATCGCCGCCCGGACGATCCTCACCGACCTCGGGGTGCCGACCGAGGTCCCGTCGGAATGGATCGCGACCCAGCAGATGCTCTGCTCGCATCCGGGGCCGGTCCTCGGCCCGTACCCCCCACCCTCCCAGAGGAGCGTCTACCCGATCCTTCGGTGCGCGCAGGAGATCCCGTGCAATCCGTGCACCGACGTCTGCATCACGGACGGGATCGTGATCCCCGAGGGGAACCTCCTCGGGCGACCGCGACTCGTCGGGGACTGCGTGGGGTGCTTGAAGTGCGTCGCGATCTGCCCGGGACTCGCGATCTCCCTCGTCGATACGCGCCACGACCCCGGTCGAACGACCGCGCGCGTGACCGTGCCGTGGGAGATGCCGGAAGAACTCGTGCACGTCGGCGACGAGGTGCCGACCACGGGCAACGAAGGCGAACCGGTCGGCGTCGGGAAGGTGCTGCGCATCCTCTCGGGGAAGTCGCTGAACCGCCGCCGATTGATGGTCCTCGAGGTCCCGTTCGCCGACGCGGAGAAGGTCGCCGGGGTTCGCATCCGTACCCCCGAGCCTCCGAGCGTCCCGCGGTCGGTGCTGCCCGTCACCGACGACGAGGTCGTGGTCTGCCGCTGCGAGCGGGTCACGAAGCAGATGATCGTCGACTTCGTCCGCGAGACCGGGAGCCGCGACATGAACGCGGTCAAGGCCGCGCTGCGCAGCGGCATGGGACCGTGCGGCGGAAAGACCTGCGCGGAGCTGACGCTCCGCATCTTCCGCGAGCTCGGGGTGGACACGAAGGCCGTCACGCCGCCGGTGCACCGGCCGTTCACCCAGGAGGTACCGATGAAGGCGTTCCTGGTGGAATGTGAGAGCTCCAGCGCAGTTTGACGCCATCGTCATCGGCGCCGGGTCGGTCGGCAACCCGACCGCCTATTTCCTCGAGCGCGAGGGGCTTCGCACGCTGGTCCTGGAGGAACTCGCCTCGAGCGGCCAGGGCCAGAACAAGGCCGCGATCGGCGGGGTCCGCGCGACGCACTCCGACCCCGCGAAGATCGGGCTCGGCCAGCAGAGCCTCGAGGTCTTCTCTCGATGGAAGGAGGAGACCGGCACCGACATCGGCTGGAAGAAGGGCGGCTACTGCTTCCCGGCGTGGGACGAGAAGGTCGAGGCGACCGTGAAGGGCCTTCTCCCGGTCCAGAAGCGCTTCCACCTGAACATCGACTGGCTCGGCCCGTCGGAGCTGCGCGGGGTCGTCCCCGGGATCAATGAGGATGGACTGCGCGGCGGGACCTACTCGCCCGACGACGGCCAGGTGAGCCCGCTCCTGGCGGCCCAGTCGTTCACGAGCGAGGCGGTCCGACTCGGGGCGGTCTACCGCTACCGCGAGCCGGTGACGTCCCTCGTCACGCAGGGGAACGCGGTCGTCGGGGTCCGCACCGAAAAGGAGGAGTACCGCGCCCCGACGGTGGTCAACGCTTCCGGCGTTCGGGCGACCGAGATCTCCCGGATGGCGGGCGTCGACACCCCGGTCGCCCCGGACAGCCACGAAGGCGGGATCTCCGCGCCGGTCGCGCCGTTCCTCGACCCGCTCGTGGTCGACCTGCGCCCGGGTCCCGAGGGGAGGACGATCAACTTCTACTTCGGCCAGGACGCGAACGGCCAGATCATCTTCTGCTACACTCCGAAGGTGCCGATCGCCGGGACGGACCGGAACTCGACCTCCGAGTTCATGCCGACCGTCGCGGCGCGCCTGGTCGAGGTGCTCCCGCGCTTGAAGAACCTCACGATCCGCCGCGTCTGGCGCGGCCTCTACCCGATGACCCCCGACGGGATTCCCGTGATCGGCCGAGCCCCGAACGTGGAGGGGTTCGTCCTCGGGGTCGGGATGTGCGGCCAGGGGTTCATGCTCGGCCCGGGGGTCGCGCGGAACCTCGCTTCCCTCATCGCCCGGGGCGTGCCGCTCCTCGACCGCGAGGTCTTCGACCTCGTGAGCCCGGCGCGGGATTTCTACCGGGGCAAGAAAGAGGCGCTGAAGTAACGACGCTGGCCCTACGGCGGCTCCCGGCCGACGAGGTCGTAGTATCGGTAGGCCGCTTCGCCGGCGGCGAAGCAGTACTTGAGCGTCGAGAACCCGCTCTTCAATTCGGCCGCGGCGGCGAGGACCTCGTCTTGGGACTTTCCCTTGTGGAGCAGGTCGTCGAACAGGTCGGCGATCCGCGTCATCTCGGCCTCGCGCATCCCGACCCGCGTCACCTCGGGAGTCCCGAGCCGCACGCCGCCCGGGTGCTTCGGGCTCTTGTCACCGGGAAGGAGGTTCTTGTTCGCGATCACGCCCGCGTCCGCGAGCCGCTTCGCCACGGCCTCCCCACCGCCCTCCTTCTCGACCCGGACCGCGATCGTGTGCGAGCGGGTGAAGCCGAGGTCGGCGGCGAGCACGTCAAAGCCCCGGTCGTGGAGCGCCTGGGCGAGCGCGCGCGCGTTCGCGACGGTCTGTCGGGCGTAGTCGCGTCCGAACTCAAGATGCTCGGCGAGGCTCACCGCGAGCGCGGCCATCTCGTTCAGGTGGTGGTTGCTCGTGACCCCGGGGAACGCGCCGCCTTGCAAGCGCTTCACGACCTCGGAGTCCTCGGTCGAGCCGAGCAGGATCCCGTGCTGCGGGCCGGGGAGGGTCTTGTGGGTCGACGCGCTCATCACGGTGCACCCTTCGTGGAGCGGGTCCTGGAACTGCCCGCCCGCGATCAGGCCGAGGACGTGGGCGCCGTCGTACCAGCCGCGGGCACCGATCTCCTCGAGCGTCGGCCGGAGCTCGTCGAGCGGCATTGGAAATAGGAAGAGCGAGAGCCCGAACAGGCAGACCTTCGGGCGGACCGCCTTCAGGATCTCGCGCGTGCGGGGGACGTCGATCGTCATCCGCTCGGCGTCCCAGGCGTAGTAGACCGGCTTCACGCCGCGCAGCCCGAACGCCCCGAACGCGGCGCTCGAGATGTGCGCCCCGTCCGCGAGCCGGCTCGTCCCGACCAGGTCGCCGGGTTCGGTGAGCGCCTTCAGCACCGCGAGGTTCGCGACCGTGCCCGAGACGGCGCGGACGTCCGCGAACGAGCAGCGGAAGAGCCGCTTGGCGAGCGCGAGGCAGAGCTCCTCGACCTCGTCGACCTGCTCGTTCCCCTCGTAGTAGCGCTCCCCGGGAAGCCCTTCGGCGTAGCGGGAGTGGAAGTCGCTGATGAGCATCTCCTTCGCGTACGGGGAGAGGAGGTTCTCGCTCGCGATGAGCGGGATCGCCCGCTCGAAGCGCTTCGAGTGCCGGCGTACTGCGTCGCGGACGCGGGCGACCGTTTGCGCCATCTCACCCGGAGCGGGAGGGGCCGCAACGGCCCCGCCCACCCCCCGGTTTCCAGTGGACCCTGCGGCCTCCCCATGCGCTGCCATGAACCCACGCCTCTCGAACGGTGCGGGACCTCACCTCCTTGAGGCCATATATGGACCGTGACCGTCGCCGCGTTGCCATGCCCCGCCCCTCGACTCCGTCCACCGCGTCCCGTCCTTGGCCGGTCTCCCGTCGCTTCTACGTCTCCTTCCACGACCTCGACGTCGTGAACCATCTCAACCACGCGGCCTACCTTCCCTACATGGAGACGCTCCGGTGCGACTACTATCTCCCCCTGCTCCACGACCCGGACCCGGCTCGGATCGACCTCATCATCGCCGAAGTGACGTGTCGGTACCTCGTTCCCGTTCCGTACGGAACCGAGCTCGTCGGTGAAGTGGCGCCCGGCCGTCCCCTCGGCCGGACGAGCTTCTCCCTCCTCTACCGCTTCACGATCGCCGGCACGACCACCGTCACCGCTCGCGGCCGGAGCGTGAACGTCGTCTACGACTACGCGAAGGCGGCCAAGAAGGAGATCCCGCCCGAACGACGGCTCGTGCTCGAACGTGACGCGGTCGACCCGGCCGGCGAGGGCTGGTAGGGGCCAGCCTCTCCAGTGGAAATGGAGGGGTGGGAGGGTCGGTGGGAGTCGCCCGTCGCTAGTAGGCGGGGTGGACGGGGTCGCGTCGCGGCATCGGCGGCGGCCAGGGAAGCGGCTCGATGAACCCGGGGTCGTCGGAAACGGTCTCGACCCGGTAGAGGATCCCGGTGCCTTTGAGCGCGTCGTGGATCTTCGCGAGCCGCTCGCGGAACTCCTTCTCGTTCGTCCATTCGAAGACGAGGTCGTGGGCTCCCATGATGAACGAGAGCCCGGCGACCGACTTGATGCGGTCGGAGATCTCGAGCGGAGAGAGGCTCTCCGGAGTGAAGTACAGGTCTACGTAACTGTGCATCGCGGGCAGAGTAACGTGAAAACGCGGCCCTCTCCTACTTAAATCTCCCGCCTCCGCGGATTTCGCGGCGGTCCCCAATAGAGCGGATGACCGACCCCGGCCGACCACGGGGCTCGGCCCGGCGTGCTAGGCCAGCAGGATTGCCGTTCGAGCGGACCGTGCGGAGACCCCGCGTGCCCCTCAGCCCCGTCGCCCCGCCAGCGTCGACGGGTCACGGTAAGGCTGCTCCCGTCAGGACCTGACCCGATGCCCGTGATGGATAGCCGCTAGGGCGCTCCTCCGAGCGCCCGTCGCAACACCCGCGGCCCGGCGGAACAGAGCGTCTACGAGGCGCCACGAGACGCACAGCTCGCCCGAACGTCGCTCCTGCCTGTCACCCCCGCTAAGGACGGTTTCGGTGTGTAAGGGGACGCCCACCCCCCCGGTCCAGCCTAGCGAGGCATCGACGCAGGGGCTCCTACTTAGCGTTTGGTCCGGCGGGC
>JASHUP010000063.1 GCA_030039915.1 Thermoplasmata archaeon
AGTCGCTCCACGGCCCCCTCGAACTCCTTGGGACGGCGCGCTTCGACCTCGGCCAGCACCCCGACCGTTCCGGCGTTGATGGGGAGCAGCGGGGCGTCCGACCGCCGCAGCGCATAGAGGAACGTGCCGTCGCCTCCGATGGCGACCAACACGTCGGGGTCGATCTCCTCGAGCGGCGCGTGGGCGAGCGAGGGCCCGACGGAGGAGGACTCGTCGCTGAGGACGACCTCCGCGCGGTCACCGATGAGCCCCACCGCTTGGCGAGCGAGTTCCATCGCGGCCGGCTTCCCCGGATTTGCGGTGAGTCCGATCTTCACAGGTACCCCTCGGTGGCAGCGTGGTCTCGGAAGGCGGGGTCGCCCCAGGCGAAGACACTCGTCCGACGGTCGACCGTGAGGGGAAACGATTCGATGGGTTGGCCCTTCGCGTCGGTCATCCCTCCTCCCGCCTCGAGCAGGATCCGGTAGGCCGCCGCGATGTCGGTCGCCCGCAGGTTCCGCATGTCGGTCGAATTCTCGAAGAAGTAGCCGTCCGCGCTTCCCTGGGCCACCATCAGCATTTCGAACGAGGCGCAGCCGAGGGATCGGATGCGCCGCGATTTGCCCGCGAGGCGGATCGCACGCTCCGTGGCCGGACGCCCGAGGTTGACGAAGAGGATCTCGCTGCGGCCGTTCCACGACCGGGTGCGGATCGGTCGGCCGTCCCGGAACGCGCCGTGACCGCGGGCGGCCCAGTAGGTGGTTCCCCGATGCAGGTCTCGGACGAGCCCGATGTCGATGCCCGAGAGGTCCCGACGACCGAGGGCGAGCGAAACCGTGGAGAACGGCAGGTTTCGGAGCGCATTCGATGTCCCGTCGATGGGGTCGACGACGAGCGTGCTCGCGCCCCCCCGCGCGACATGGCCGATCTCCTCCGAGAGGAGGTTCCAATCCACGCCCTCCGCATCGAGGACCTTGAGGATCTCCGTCTCGGCCAGGCGGTCGAGCTCTTCCGTCGGCGTTCCGTCCGCGCCCATCGCGACGACGTCCGCGCGGTGCGGTGAGCCCTCCGCGTCGCGGACGACCTGATGGACGGCCACGCTGATCCGGTAGAGGACCTCGAGCTCGGCCCGGACCGTTCCGCTCACGGCTTCGGCACCGGAGCGCCGTTAAAGATGCCTTCTCTCCCGGACGGCCTACCATACCTTAAGTGGGGGTACCGCTCGGCCCGCCGATGGACTTCCAGTTCCTCGGCGGCGCATCGGAGGTCGGCTCGCTCGGGCTCGTCGTCCGAGACCAGGGTCGCACACTGCTGTTCGACTACGGGCTCACTCCGAGCGACCCGCCGACGTACCCCCGGCCCGCGCCGACCAACGTCGACGTCGCCTTCCTCTCACACGCGCACCTCGACCATTCGGGCATGACACCGCTGCTCAGTCGGCTCCCGAAGGCTCGCCTGATCGCGACCCCGGTCACGATCGCGGTGGCCGACCTGCTCACCAAGGATGCGCTAAAGGTCGCCCGGCTCGAAGGGTACCTCGCCCCGTACACTCCGTCCGACATTCACGCCCTCCACGCGCGGTTCACGGCCGTGGAGCGGCACGGAGTGTTCCGCCATCGCGGGATCGAGGTCGAGTTCACGCCCGCGGGTCATATTCCGGGGGCGTCCATGCTGCTCTACCGGGGGCAGAAGGACGTCCTGTTCACGGGCGACCTCCAGACGATCCCGACGCACCTGGTCGGGGGGGCCGAACCCCTCGAATGCGACATCCTCGTGATGGAGTCGACATACTCGGGGCGCGAGCATCCCGATCGCCGGGAAACGGAACGTCGCTTCCGCGACAAGGTGGACGAGACGATCCAACGCGGCGGGAAGGCGATCGTCCCGGCCTTCGCCGTCGGCCGCGCGCAAGAAGTGCTGATGTCGCTCGCGTCCGCCGGCTTCGAGACCTACCTCGACGGGATGGCCCGGTCCGTGAACGAGATCTACGAAGCCGCGCCCGAGTACCTCGCCGATGCCCGGCGCTTCCGGCGGGCGCTCGAAGGAGTGCATGTCGTGGAACATCCGGGAGACCGGCGAAAGGCCCTTCGCGAAGCGGAGGTAATCGTGACGACCGGCGGCATGTTGGACGGCGGGCCGGTCCTCTACTACATTGGGGAGCTCTACAAGGATACGAAGAGCTCGATCCTGCTCACGGGATTCCAGGTGGACGGGTCGAACGGTCGGCAGCTTCTGGACGAGGGAACACTGACGGTCGACGGAACGACGATCCACCCGTCATGCGAGGTGATGAAGTTCGACTTCTCCGCCCACGCGGGCCACTCCGATTTGGTCCGCGTCGCGAAGGAGTCGCGGGCCGAAACCGTCGTGCTCATGCACGGAGACCAGCGGGAGGCCCTGCGCGACGCGCTCGAACCAACCTGCCGCGTGGTCCTTCCCGAGAATGGGAAGTCCTTCAGCCTCTGAGCAGTTCGGATCTCACGGAAGGTCGACTTCGACCATGCCGTTCTCGATCCGGGCCGGATAGCTCGAGAGGGGTGCGACGTCGCCTGCAGGGGGTTCGATCCCGAAGGGGTCGGCGATCACGCTGCCGTTGCCCACATCGAAGGTGGCGCCGTGCACCGGACAGGTCAGCCGTCGGCCGGCAAGCGAGCCGTCGGACAGCAACCCTCCCAGGTGCGGGCAGACGGGGTCTACCGCGAACACGAGCGGCCCCACCCGGGCGAGCAGGACCAGGCTCGCTCCGACCAGGACCTCTCGCGTCGTTCCGGGTCGCAGCGTCGTCGCAGCGACGCCGGTCGGCTTCCACGTCATGGCCCGGGAGTAGCAGCTCGGCTTCGGCCCCGTCGGTGACTGCGGCGAGGGGGTACTTCGTCGTCGTCGACTACCTCCGGGACCTCCTCCGTCATGGCCTCCTCCATGGGAGGGAGCTCACCCTTCGGCCGGACCAGGGAGCGGATCTGCGCCTGGAGGACCTCCAGGCCTTCGCCCGTGACCGCGGACACCTGGAGCCGATCCGTGGGGCGGCGGAACAGGTCGCACTTGGTTTCCACCGGAATGATCGGGAGGTTCGGGAACTCCGCCTCCCATCGCCCGAGCAGTCGCTCCTGCTCCTCGACCGGATAACCGGATTTTCCCGACGGGTCGACCACGAAGAGCACGACCGTAGCGGCGCCCGTCACGGCGGTGCGCGCTTCGGACTCGGCCGGATTCGCTTTTCCCGAGCGACCGAGCACCCCGGGCGTGTCGAGCACTTGGAGCCGGTCGAACCCCAGATCCGCATGACCCACCGCGATCGAAAGGGTGGTGAACGGATAGTCGGCCACCTTCGGGTGAGCTGACGATAGGCGACTCACGAGCGAAGACTTTCCGACGTTCGGAAATCCGGCGATGACGAGCGTAGGGGCGGTCGGGTCAAGGTGAGGCCGGTCCTCGAGGTATCCCCGGATCTTTCGCAGGGTTTCGATATCCGCATCGACCTCCCGGACGAAGCTCGAGAGGCGCCCGTAGAACGCACGGATCTGGTCCCCGAGTTCCTCGGAGCCGGAAGCGTTCTTCGTGGCTCGCTCCGCCGCCTGAGCGAGGCCGCGGATTCGATCCTCCGCCCGTCGGACTCGCACGAGCGACCGCTCGAGGGTGCCGGAGCCGAACGCTTGAGCCACCAGGGACGCTTCGAACGGAGTCGGTGGGGTGCGGACGAACAGCCGGGTCTCGAGCCGAAGGTGGCGGACCACCGTCGCAGCGCTTCGCACGATCTTGAGCTCGGCCCGCAATCGATCCCGGGCCGCCTTGCTGTCCGCTCGAGGGGTCGCGAGCGATGCCCGGTGGAACGCGATGTTCAGGATCTCGGCGGAGGGAGGAGCGGGCCGGCCTCGCTTCCCCTCGCTTCGCCTTCGCGTGCGCGGCCGCATCATCGATCTCGAACGCGGGAGCGTGCGACCCCGAATACCTTTGCCCTTCCCTCGGTCGACGAGCCGGGCTAGCGTTCCCTCTCGGTCCACACGCTCGAGAGAGCCAAGCGATTTATGGCCAGCGCAGCTCCCACCGCGCCGGTGACCTTCAATGCCGCGGTGGATTCCGGATGAGCCGGGAGACGAGGAAGCCCTGCTGGCGTCCCTTGGGATCGCGTCGACGGACGCGCTCTTCACCGACGTTCCGAAGCGGGCGAGGATCGGTAAACTGGGAATCGGCGCCGGCCTCGACGAGCCCGAGGTGGTCGGCGAGATCGACCGACTGCTCGAGCGGAACCGTCCGCTCTCAAAATTCGCGAGCTTCCTCGGAGGGCGCGTCGCCTCCCGCTATTCCCCTGCCGCCGTCGACTCGATCGTCTCCCGGAG
>JASHUP010000064.1 GCA_030039915.1 Thermoplasmata archaeon
GCTCTCGGACCGGTCGGGAAGCGATGCACGATTCAAGGTGAACCCCCCGCTCCGCAGCGAGTCGGAGCGTCGCGAGCTCTGGGAGGAGTTTCGCCGAGGGGCCGTTCCGGTCGTCGCGAGCGATCATGCTCCCCATCCCGCCGACACGAAGGCGCTTCCCTTCGACCGGGCGCCCGCGGGGGTTCCCGGTGTCGAAACGAGCCTCCCGATCCTCCTCTCGAAAGTACGCTCGGGCGAACTCGACCTCTCCGTCCTCCTCTCGGCGGCGTGCGACCGGCCGGCCCGCTGGCTCGGGCAACCGCACGGGCGACTCGCCCCGGGACATCGAGCGAACCTGCTCGTCGTCGACTTCACCCGGCGCTCGAAGGTCGAAGGACGCGCCCTCCGCTCTCCCTGCGGGTGGTCTCCGTTCGAAGGCTGGGAGCAGATCCGTCCGACCGAGCATTACCGAGACGGTCAACGGATCGTGGCCGACGGCGAGTACGTCGGAGGTCCGGTGGGGGCGGTCGTGCGACCGGAGTATGCCCCCGGAGAGCTTCGCGGTGGGTCAGCTGCTCGGGAATGATCACGGGGAAGGCGGCGAGGTCTCCTGGACGGCCGACGCGGTCGGGCCCGCGCGGTGGGCCCGCCGGGGCGGCCAGCCGGGCGCGAGGACCCCCGCGACCTGCAAGACCAAGTACACGACGACGAAGGCGAGCAGAGCAAAGAACGGGATATCGAGGTACGCGAAGTAGGAACTGACGGTGACCCAGTTGGAGCGGAGCACGAACCCCGCGTAGATGAACGCGAGAGTGTAGGGGAGCGAACCGACCAGGGTGTAGACTCCGAACCGGGTCGGCGACATCCGTGCGGTCCCGGCCGGGTAGCTGATGTAGCTCAGCAGGACCGGGACATTGCGAAAGATCGCGACCGCGCTCTCCCCGTGCCGCGCGAAGAACCGGTCGACCCGCTCGAGGTGACGCGGCTCGAGCCGCAAGCGACCGACCCCGATGCGCGTGATCCGGTCGCGCCACCAGCGGCCGACGGCATACGCCGCGTACGAGCCGATCAGGATCCCGGCGAAGGTCGCCGCCAGGGCCCATCCGAGCGAAAAGGTGCCGTCGGCGATCAGGAAGCCGGTGAACGGAAGAATCGCCTCGCTCGGGACCGGCGGGAAGCCGAAGCTCGACGCGACCATCAGCGCTAGGAGACCGGGCAGTCCCACGGTCGTGAGGACCCAGACCACCAGGTTGACCAGCGACTCGACGACCGAGAACGTCACGGCACGTCGGGTCCTTCGTCACCTGTGGTCACGGATCGCTCAGGCGCCGGTGGGCGAGGCGAACACGAGGCGGAAGGGAGTCCGCAGTCGACTGTTGGTCCGGGCCGGAATTCCGTCGAACTGAAGCGGGTCCTGGCAGCCCCCGCACGCTACGACCGGACGTTGCCGCCCGAGCGCGATGGAGAGCGCGATCCCGACCTCGATCTCACGAGGACGCTCGGGCGCGGAGTCGACCGCGCGACGAAGCTCCGCGAGGAGCTCTTCGGGCTCCTCCCCGCTCGCTCGCGACATCACCCGTAGAGCGTCGCGGGCCTTCTTAACGGCCGCCGGTCGACTCGGAAGGAGCCCTACGGGGGGGAATTCACGTCTTCGTCGGACTCGTCGGGGGACCCGCCCGATCGCTTCTTCGTAGGCTTCTTCAGGATCTCGCTGCTGATCTTGTCGAGCTCCGCCATCAGCGAGTCGATGTCCGGCTCGCCCGAGGAGGCCGCTCCCGCGCTGGCCCCGGCGGCCGCACCGGCACCGGCTCCCACGGCCGGCGTCGTCCCGACCGTCGGCGGGGGATGGCCGACGTCCTCCGGACCCTCGATGTACGGAGCGACCGGTCCGCCCGCCCCGGGCGGCGCGCCGGCGCCCGGTCCACCGGCCGCGCCGGCGGGAGGCTCCTCCCAGGGCTTCATCGATGTGCCCTGCGTCGGCGGGCGGCGGCGTCGCATGAGCAGCAAGGCCGCGGCGATGACCGCGGCCGCGACCAGGACCAGGATCGACACGAGCTCCCAGGTCGGGACGGCCGAGGAGGTCGAGCATCCCCCATAGGGACAGGAGGACTGAGCTTGGACCGTTCCGGCGTTGGGGAAGAGCCCCGCGGCGAGGACCACCGCAAGCATGGCGAGACCCAATCCAATGGGCACAATGCGGGAATTTCGACGAGTAGCCACGGTGACCGGAAAGGCGGTCCGCCCGTCCTACTTGAGGATGTCGGGGGCCCTATGTAAGCCTGACGTCATCGGCCGTTCTGTTATACGAGGAGAGAGGGCCTGGCCGGCGTTGCGCGGCGAACGATAATAGCCCCGGCTCGGTCCCGGTGTCGGCTCGATGGACGTCCCGTACGCCGAGATCTTTGTTGGCCTGCTCGTTGCCTACATGGTCTTCTCGGTCTGGACCCACCTGGACGGCCGGTATCCGATCGGGGCCGCGCTCGTCCTGCTCGTGGCGACCGCGGTGGTGGACGCCGCCGGGGATGTCACGGCGGCGAACTCCCTCGCGGAGTTCGTCTTCTTTCTGCTCGCGGGCGGGGTCGTCCTGCTCCTGATCGAGCACGTGCGCGACGGCGCCAGCCCGAACGTCGAGAGCGACTCAGCGGAGACGGCGACGCAGCGCGTACCGCCCCAGGCGCCGGACGAAGGGAAGGGGTCGGCCGAGGAGACGCTCGACGGCCTCCAGGAGAAGCCGGTCGCCGTCGTCGATCGACCGGGTCCCCACGACGAGCACGACAAAGAGCGCGGCGATCCCGAGACCGAGGGCGGGAAGTTTCCATCCGAAGGAGAAGGACGGGTGAAGGACCCAGAGGAGGATCCCGACGGGGACGGCGGTCACGACGACCGGGACGACGAAATGTCGGTGGAACGGGTGGACGCGGGTGGTGACGGCGAGCTGCACGGCGGATAACGCCGTGTAGGTTGCGTTCGCGGCGCCCCAGGCGATCGCGGCCCCGACGTACGTGTACGTGGGCACCAGGGCGAAAGCGACCACCACGTCGACGAGACCGGCGACCACCGCGTTCACGGCAAGGAGGCCGGCGTGGCCGAACGCGACCTGAGCGGTCGGGGCCGGGCCGAGGACGGTGGTGATGAACGCTCCGACGACCACGATCTGGAGCGGGAGGACGATGGTCGAGTAGTTGGGACCGTAGACGAAGTAGAGGGACGACCCCGGTAGGAAGAAGAACAGCAGGAAGAGCGGGAGCGAGACCAGGATCATCCACTTCGTGACGGTCGTGTACGTCGTGGCGATCGGACCCCGCTCGTTCTGCCGAAGGAATTTGCTCGCAACGGGCAGGAAGATGTAGGCGGCCGCCGTGATGCCGATCTGCAACAGTCGGGCGAGGGTCAGCGAAACGGTGTAGCTGCCGACGTCGGACGGATGATAGATCCCGAGGATGAGGGTGTCGCCGGAGCCGATGATCGACACCATCAACGTAACGACGAACAGCGGGGCCGCGAACCGTAGGTAGGGACCCAACGCCTCCGGCGCGAGAGGCCCGCGGGGAAGACGTCGGGGAAGATTCCGAACGAGGTAGAGGAGGAGCATCGCGAGCATCGCCGCATTCGCGATCGCGTAGGCGAGCAGCGCGGATCGGTAGCTGAGGCCGGACGGGGGGAGCACGCTCGCCACGACCAGGAACACGACGAAGAGTGCCGGGTTGACGATCTGAATGAACAAGGCGTTCGGCGTGACGTCCTCGTAGCCTTGGAACACCGAGGCGATCAGTCCCCCGAAGATGCTCGTTCCGACGGCGATGGAAAAGTACTGGAGGCCGATGCCGATCTCGACCGACCCGAGGGTATCCCCGATCGGGACCGCGAACACGAAGAGAAGCACGGTGCCGGCAGCGGA
>JASHUP010000065.1 GCA_030039915.1 Thermoplasmata archaeon
AGGCCTGCGTGTAATCCGAACCGAGGTACCAGTTTTCGCCGCTCGACGGATCGTAGATGAACTCGTCCGGCGCGCTGGCGATAGGCCGAGACTCAACCTCGAGAGTAGAGGACGTAAGCAAATCTGACGCAGCAACATCGGAAAGCCCGCCGAGGCCGGCGACGAGCCCGGCGAGGGACGTCGGGAGCGTCGGCGCACCGACTGCAGTGTATAGGGGCATATCTCCGGTTTGCCCGAACGTGAGGAGCCGAACTCCAAAGAGCTGCTCGACCGAGCCGGCGGAAAGCACGGCGGTCACCGACGAACGATCGGGGGCCACCGTGACGCCCGTCCCTCCGTAGCTGGCCACGACCGACTCGACCTGCGCGACGTTCCGTTCCGGCGGGGCGAAATCGGCGACGTATTCGGGGAAGGTGAGAAAGTGACGGTACTGGGTCGAGCGGGGGTTCTCCACGTCACCGAGGAACCGATCCAAGCCGGCCGTGTTCGGGTTCGCGAGTGTCAGGGTGACCACGATCGATGCCGACGAAGACAATGCATGCGGATCGGTTCCGGCCGGAAGTGGAACGGCATCGGTCGTCAGGACCACGGCGACCAAGATTCCCGACTCGGACCGGGAGGTCGCGGTCGACGCCCCCACCAGAGACCCTCCCACGACGACGAGCGAGAGGAACACGGCCAGAATTGTGACCACCCAACGCATCGAGCTATCCTAGACGGGTTCGCCTAATGAGGTCGGCGCGCGGCCCGTGGCGCCGGCAACTCTTTAGACCGTCCCGCGGTCTCCGCCGTCGATGAGCTCCGACGCAGCGGCGGCCAGCCCGCGGTGCGTCTTCTGCGATATCGTGGCTCGACAGGCCCCGGCCCACATCGTCTACGAGGACGATTCGACCCTCGCCTTTCTCGACATCTTCCCGTTCACCCGGGGCCACTTGCTGGTCGTGCCGAAACGTCACGGGGCGCGCCTCACCGACATCCCGTTCGAAGACCAGATGGCGCTCATCCGCACCCTGGACGAGCTCTGCCGGCGGGTCGAACGGCTCACCCCCGATTACAATCTCGCGTTGAACGCCGGAGCGAACGCGGGCCAGGTCGTGTTCCATGTCCACTTCCACATCATCCCGCGATACGGGGAGGCGAATCCGTTCCGAACGGCCCGGCGCCCGCCGCTCGCGGAGAGCGACGCGAAGACCCTGGTCGGGGAACTTTCCGCGCCTTGACATCGATGCCGACTTCTCCTCGTCCGCCGGCCGTCGCCGGGCAGTTTTACGAGGGAGACGGCGCGGCGCTGGCCCGCCAGGTGGAAAGTTGCTTCACCAACGAGAGAGGGCCGGGGGCGCTGCCCCCCCGACAACGGTCCTCGGGTCGGAGCGTCCAGGCCATCGTGGTGCCCCACGCGGGGTTCGTCTACTCCGGTCCGATCGCCGCGCACGCGTACCGACTGGTCGCCGCAGACCGGCCGCCCGAGAGCGTCCTCGTGCTCGGAGTGGACCACTACGGTTTGAGCCGGGGGGCGGCGCTCTCGAACCGCCCGTGGCTCACTCCCCTCGGGCCCACGCCGGTCGATCCCGATCTGGTCGCGGCGTTGCGGTCGCCACCGGTCGACGTGGACGAGCGGGCCCACCAACGCGAACACTCCATCGAAGTGCAACTTCCATTCCTTGAGTACGTTCTCCCCCACCCCCGCTTCGTTCCCCTCGAGGTCCGTTTCGGCCCCTTCGACTTTCTGAAGCAGGTCGCGGAGGTGGTCCGGACGGCGATCCGGGACCGGGATGTACTCCTGGTCGCGTCCACCGACTTCTCGCACTACGTGCCGCCCGCGGTCGCCGAGCGACTCGACCGGATGGCGATCGACCAGATCCTCGCCAGCGACGCGCGGGGGCTCTACGACACCGTCCGGCGAAACGACATCTCCATGTGCGGCGTGGCTCCCACCTCGGTGTTGCTCGCCGCGCTGGAGGGCCGGCACCTGCGCCCCCGCTTACTGCGCTGGGGGCACTCGGGCGAGGTCGAACCGATGCGCGAAGTCGTTGGGTACGCCGCGATCGTCTTCGAAGAGAGCGGCGAGCGCTCCCCTGTTAAATAGGGCGGGCGGCTCGGCGCGCCCGGCCGCCGATGATCCTATCGGATGTCAAGATCCGGGAAGCTCTCCACGACGGCCGCATCGTGATCCGGCCGTTCCGACCCGACTGTCTCGGGACGAACTCCTACGACGTCCACTTGGGCCCGTACCTCGCAGTCTATCGGGACGCCGCTCTGGACGCGAAGCGGAACAATGCCGTCACGGAGTTCCGTATCCCCCGGACGGGTTACGTCCTCATTCCGGGGCAGCTGTACCTGGGGGTCACGGAAGAGTACACCGAGACCCACGGGTTCGTGCCCTTCCTCGAGGGAAAGTCGAGCGTCGGACGGCTGGGCATCGACATCCACTCGACCGCCGGTAAAGGAGACGAGGGATTCTGCAACTACTGGACGCTCGAGATGAGCGTGAAGGTGCCGGTACGGATCTAT
>JASHUP010000005.1 GCA_030039915.1 Thermoplasmata archaeon
TCGGTTCGGGAGGTGGGGGAACCGCGGTGGCAGGGTGCGGCTCGGCAGGCGCTTCGGGGACGGCCTCGGCTGCCGGCGGCGGAGGCGGCGGTGGAGGAGGAGCGGGCGCCGGCGGCAGCAAGGAAAGGAGAGCGCCGAGCTGCACCTGGAGTACGGGTTGCTCCGGAAGGCTGGTCGGAGGGACCCCGGTCCTCACGGTGTCGGCACGAGCGATCACCCGCTGGAGCGCCTCGGCGGCCCCCGAGTCGCCGGGGGTCAACGCCCGCGGGCGTTCCCCGAGGGTATCGACGAGCCCCATGACCAGCGAGGAGACGCGCGAGAGGTGGGCCTGAGCCTCGTCCATCTTGCCGGCCGCGGTCGCCTCGAGCGCGGCCTCGATCGCCGAACGGACCGGGGCGACGTCCGCGCCGAGGAGAATGAGGTCGCGAACCTCGTCCACGAGCGGGGTCACGGCCGAGACGAACGGCGGGACCGGAGCCACGGCCGGGACCACCGATGGGGGACGCACGATCGGTTCGATGATCTGCCGAGTGTCCCGGGAGATCGTGACCTCGAGGTTCACGTCGATCCCTTGCGGACCGATGCGATACGGGTGGAGTCGGACGTCGTGCGAGCTGCCGCGGAATTTCTCGACGCCGACTGCGCGCACCGTCTGACCTTCGAGCTCCCAGCGGAACAGACGAATCTCGCCCCGGGCAAGCATTCGCTCGGGAGTTTCCACATCCTCGAGCGGCGCCTCGACCGTCAGGATCGTCGTGACCCGAAGGTCGGAAAGGAATCGAAGGAGCGACTGGGCCCCGGCGATGGGATCGAAGCCCTTCATGCAAAAATACTGGAGCGCGGTGAGCGAGTCGATCACGAGGCGAGTGTAGTTCTTTCGCATGACTTCGGTACGGAGCATCTGCTCGAGCGCGGTGATCGTCACTTCCACGCTCGCGAGCTCGGGGCTCGTGCGGATCCGCAGCGGCACCTCGCGGAACGGAACAGCAGAGCGGACCGACGAGATATCCTTGAACGGCGTGCGCTCGTAGCGCATGATGTCGGGGATCGCGTCGAACACCTCCACTCGGTCGAGCGAAGGTTCGAGACCGCGGTGGTTGACGCGGGCCTCGTTCGGCGGCTCCTCCAGCGTGACGAGGAGCACTCGTTCTCCTCGACGAGCTCCGTCGCAGAGGAACTGGAGGGCGAGCGACGTCTTACCGGTTCCCGACGGGCCGACGACCAGGTACGGCCGACGGGCGACGAGTCCGCCTTCCAACATCGCGTCCAGCGACGGATTTCCCGTCGACACGCGCGGGTCCGCCGGGCGGGCGGCCGCGCTCTCTTGGACCATCGGGGGACCTCACACCAGCGCCCGGCGGGCGTCGGTTCGGTGTAGCATGGGGGTGGGGGCCTTTTCAACTTTCCCCGAACGCGCGGGGCGTCGGCCCGCGGCACTCCCGTAAGAGATATCTCCCGCGCCTCCCCCTCTCCGCGGATGGCGCGCCACCTGGCCGAGGGCCCGGCCCGCATGCGAGCGCTGGCCGCGAGCCTCCCCGACGCCTTCGAAGCCGGTTACCGATCGGGGCGAGATCTCGCCCGACCGATCCCGGCGCGCGACCCCGCCGTCTTCGCGGTTGGCATGGGTGGGTCGGGCATCGCCGCGGACCTCGCCCGCGGCATCCTCGACGCGGAGAGCCGCGTGTGCCTCTCGATCCTGCGGTCCCCCGGCCTTCCCCGCGGCCTTGCCCCGAGTTCCCACGTGCTGCTCACGAGCTACTCGGGCAACACCTGGGAGACGCTCGCCGCCTACGACGCCGCGGGCCGCGTCGGGGCACGACGGACGGTGATCACGTCCGGAGGGGCCCTCCTCGAGCGGGCCGAGACCGACGGAGTGCCCGTTCTGTTGGTCCCCCCGGGTTTGCCGCCCCGCTCCGCGGTCGGCCACCTGCTGGGCGGGGTGCTCGGCTTGCTCGACCCCGCGTTCCCCGAATCGCTCGAGGGCCGCGTGGCCCGGGCCGCGGAGCGAACTCGGTCGATGCTGCGCGAGTACGCTCGCCCCCGAGGTCCCGCGGCCCAGCTCGCTGCTCGGATCGAAGGACGCTTCCCGTTCGTCTACGCCGAGGGATCGTTCGTCGCCCTGGCCCGCCGGTGGAAGACCCAGATCGAAGAGAATGCGAAACGGGTCGCCGCGTTCGACGAGGTACCCGAGCTCTTGCACAATGCGCTCGTCGGCTGGGACGCCATCTCCCGGGCCGAGGCGGGTCGATACGCGGTCCTGCTGCTGGAGTGGGCGGGCGAGTCCTCGCCGGTGCGCAAGAGTTTCCGGTACCTCGAGCGTCTCCTCCGGTCGAAGGGCGCACTCGTCGCTCGGGCTCCCCTCCCGATGGAGGACCGCCTCGAAGCGCTGCTCTCGGGAGTGTCCTTCGGGGACCACGTGAGTCTCTTCCTGGCCGACCTTGCGAAGGTCGATCCCCTTCCCGTGGATGCAATCACGCGGTTGAAGGCGGCCATCGCCGGAAACGACTGACACCGGGGCCGAACACGTCCACCGGAGCCGCGGGACCCGACGTCGTTCTGGTCCGGGGAGGAGGCGGAACGGGCGCTGCGAGCGTCCCGCGGCCACTTCCGACTCCCGGAGAACTGACAAATAGGAGCACGTCTCCGAGGATACCGGGTGCTGAGGTAGCCTAGCTCGGCCAAGGCGCCAGATTCGAGATCTGGTGATGCGTTTGCATCGCGGGAGTTCAAAGGACGCGCGGGGTCGTGCCCCGGCGACGGGGATTCTCCCCCTCAGCGCCTCCCCCCGAACCGTATTGGTGGAGGTCGAAGTCGCGCGCGCCGGGCGGAGCCGGCTCGTCCGCCTGGAGGTCGACGCCGGCACTTCGGTGCGCGCGGTGGTGCGCCGGGTCGGCGAAGCGCCCGAGGGCTGTCTCGTCCTCCACGGGGAAACTCCCCTCCCGCTGGATACGTCGGTGGACGGCCCGCTCCGCCTCACCGTCGTGCCGACGTTTTCGGGGGGGTAGGCCCCCTCGTGACGTATTGCTCTCGCCACCTCGAGCGACTGGCGAAAGGGATTAAGGGCGTGCTAAGCGTCTCTTCGGACGAATAGGTACCTCTCGTGCCGGCCAGCTGTCCGATTTGCGAGCAGCCGATCCCGTCCACCGCGGTTCACTGCTCGGTCTGTGGATTCCCGACCGGTCTCGCGATCGAGGGGCTCCGCTCGAATGACGAGGGGAACGGCACTGCCGAAGCCGCGACTCCTCCCGCGGCACCGACGAAGGAGCGCCCCGTCCACACCCCGAGAGCGCTCTCGCCGGAAGAAGACCTCAACGCGGCGATCAGCCGCGACCTTCGCTCGAAGATGGACCTTGTTCGAGAGCTCGGGCGCGGAGCCCCCGACCTCACGAACGAGCTCTGTCAGGCCGCGCTCAGCGAGGCCGACGGGCGGATCTCCGAAGCGCTCGCGATCCTGCGATCGGCGCAGTCCCGCCTCGAAACGGAGAGCGAGGACCTCGTGCGGCGGAGGCTCACCGAGCTCGGAGAGCGGAGGGAGTCGCTCGAGCGAACCGGCGCTCGCATCGCCGTCGGGGAGGACCTTCGACGGGCGCACGAGGCGATCGAAGGGGGAGAGCTCGACGAGGCAGTCCGCAGCGTCGTCAACACCGAACGGCGAATGACCCAGTTCGAGTCGGACTGGCGGGGCCTGCAGGGCCTGCTCGCCCAGGTCGAGGGACTGCGGAGCGAAGCCTCGGAGCTCGGCATCCCCCTCGGAGAGATCTCGAGCGAGGTCGAGGAGATCCGCGATCGGTTGCGGGAACCGAATCTCACCGAGGAGGTGCTGGACGCCGTGGCGCAGGATGCTGCGCAGACCCTCATGTTGCTGCACGAGGCTATCCCAAGTGCCCTCAACGAGGAGCTCGCTCGGGCTGAGGCGACGATCGACCGCTACCCCGAAGATCACCTGCCGAGCGCGGTGGCGAAGCGCCTCCACCTCGAGGCGACCCGGCACCTCAAGAAGGGCCGGCTCCCCGAAGCCGTTCGAAGCGTGCAGGAGCTTCGGCGCGAACTCGCGGAGCTCGAGGTCGCCGCCGCCGCGTCGCCGGCGACCACGGCCGCCTCGCTCGAAGCGTCGCCCGCGGAGACCGAGGACGAGATGCTGGACCGGTTGCTGAAGAAGGCCCGGTCGCTCGCCTCGCGCGTCCGCACGCTTCCTCCCGACAGCGACATCGCGCACGACGCCGCGGTCCAGATCCGGGAGGCGACCGACCACCTGCGAGCGCGACGCCTCAAGGACGCCGATCTTACGCTCAGCCGATTGATGCGGATGCTCGCCTCCATCCCGACCCGGAGCGCGTAAATGGCACGCGAGCACCGGGCGATCACGGCGCTCCGCCCCCGTCTCAACGCGCTCATCCAAAAGGGAAATTCGCTCCAGACCGAGGGGTTGCCGTTCCCGACCGATCACATTCGCGAGGCGTTCGAGCGGGCCGCGGCGGAGGGCCACGTCGACGGCGCGACCACCGTGCTGAAGCGCGGGGAGGCGCTCCTCGCCCGTGCCGGGACCGACTGGACGTGGGTCCGGGAGCTTCTCCGCCGGGCCGACGAGCTGCGAGCCGTCGCCGCGACGATCGGCGTCGACCTCGCCATCCTCGATAGTCGGGTCGGGAACCCACGGAATCGGTTGATGGCCGAACCGCTCAGTTCGGGTTCGCTCGAGAAGGCCGCCGCGAGCGCGTCACTCGCCCTCGCGGTGCTCAACGACGCCGTGCCAAAGTTCTGCGTCCAAGAGGCCCAGGCGCTCGGGGTGTCGATCCGCCTCGCCCGGGACCGAGGCGAGGAGCTGGGAGAAGCCCCCGCCTCGTTCGCCCGGCTGCTCCAGGCACTCCAGGACCAGAACCTGCCGACCGCCGCTCAGCGGCTGGTCGAGACGCGCCGTGCGGTCGCGCGCATTCCGCGGGCGCCCGCGCTCCCGCCGCTCTCGCCCCGCGAGGAGGAAGAGATCCTACTGGAGGCGCGCAATCTCGCCCGCCGATTGCAGCGCATCAAGGGAAAGGCTCGGGATGCGTCGAGCGCCGCTCGGCTGATGGCCCAGGTCCGGGCGGCGATCAGCGAGGACCGTCGCTACGGTACTCCCGAAGAGGAGATCGAACAGCTCTGGGCCGAGGTCGACCGCCTGACGCAGGAAAAGCGCAAGGTCACCCTCGCGGGCGGGACGCCGACCACGTCCGCTGGGGAGAAGGCTTCCGAAGAGCCCGAACCGGAGTCCGAAGACGAGGACACGGAGCCCCGCCCGCGCACCGTGCGTCCCTCCTTCTACGTTCCCTACATCCCGCCCGAGGACGCGCAGAACCCGGATGACGCCGACCCGACGGGCCTCCTTCCGCCGAGCGGCCGAGGGCGAAACCGCACGAAGCCTCGGGCGTAAGCTTCATATACGTATCGCAAGTCGTTTATACCACTTGTCGCGGGCGAACGGGCGCCTCGGGAGTCGCGACGTCGGAACGGTGCTGGCGATCACGCCGGCTGGTCTTCTCACGCTGCGGGCGGCCGGATCCGAGGTCGTTCCGGAAGGAACCCTGGTCGGCGACACCCGCGGAGCGGTTCGCGGACGGGTGGTCCGAGTCTTCGGACCGGTGGCCCGCCCGTACCTGAGCGTCCGCCCCCGACGCACGCCGACGCCCGCCGAGGGCACCGCCCTCATCGGGGCCACGCTGGTTCGGGAGTAAGAGGTCGTAGGGCATGCAGAACGGAGAGGCGACGCCGAACCCGGAGAAGCCCGCCGACCGCCCCGAGGACATCGTCGTGCCGACCCGCTGCACCAGCTGCGGATCGACCCACCTTACCCGGGACTACGAGCGCGGCGAACTGGTCTGCGACGAGTGCGGCCTCGTGCTCGAGGAGTCGATGATCGACCAGGGGCCCGATTGGCGCGCGTTCGACGCCGAGCAGGGCGAGAAGCGGGCGCGCACCGGAGCTCCCACCACGCTCACGATCCACGACAAGGGTCTCTCGACGGAGATCGGCTGGAAGAATCGGGATCCGTACGGCAAGTCGATCCCGACCCGCAACCGCGCGCAGCTCTACCGTCTTCGGAAGTGGCAGCGTCGCATCCGCGTTTCGAACGCGACCGAGCGCAACCTCGCGTTCGCGCTGGCGGAACTGGACCGGATCGCCTCGGGGATGGCGCTCCCGCGCAACGTGCGGGAAACGGCGGCGATGATCTACCGAAAGGCTGTCAACCGCAACCTCATCCGCGGCCGGTCGATCGAAGGGGTGGTCGCCGCGTCGCTCTACGGCAGCTGCCGTCAGTGCAACGTCCCGAGGACGCTCGACGAGATCGCCTCGAAGTCGCGGATCGGACGAAAGGAGATCGGGCGGACGTACCGCTTCATGACGCGCGAGCTCCACCTGAAGCTCATGCCGACGCGCCCGCAGGATTACATCCAGCGGTTCTGCTCGGAACTCAAGCTGAAGGGCGAGATCCAGACCCGGGCGAACGAGATCCTCAAGGAGGCGACCGAGCGGGAGCTCACGAGCGGGCGGGGCCCCACCGGCGTGGCGGCCGCGGCGATCTACATCGCGAGCGTCCAGTGCGGGGAGCGTCGCACCCAGCGTGAGGTCGCCGAAGTGGCGGGCGTGACCGAGGTCACGATCCGCAACCGCTACAAAGAGCTCACCGAGAAGCTCAACCTCCGTGTGATGCTCTAGAACGAGCCTCGGCCCGCGTCGGACGCGACCCCTCGGTGCCCCCCACACGCGTAAATCCTCCGGCCGGCTCGCGCCGCGAACTCGGGAGTGGTCGTGGAGGAGCTGATCCGGGCCGCCCTGGCGGCGGCCGACGGCGACGGAACGGACTTCGTCGAGGTCCGCGTCGTCGCACCGGACCGGTACCTCCAGCTCGCGGTGCGCAACGGCTCCGCGAGCGCGCTCACCGATTCTCGGGGGGACGCGCTCGGGGTCCGAGTGCGGACCGACCGAGCGTTCGGATTCGCCACGACGAGCGATCTGCGTCCCGGGCCAGTCCGGGAGGTCGCCCGACTGGCGCATCGACTCGCCCGCGCTGCGGCCGAGCACGCCCGTGAGCCGCTTCGCCTGACGGACGATCGGGGGCCGATCGGCGGGCGCTACGAAACCCCGCTTCGAATCGATCCGTTTCGCATGCCCCTCGAGTCCGTGGTCGAGCTGCTCACCGACGCCGAGCATGCGCTCCACGCGTCGCGGGAGGTCAAGAGCGGGATCGCAACGTTCCAGGCTTGGGAGGAGAACAAGTGGTACGCGTCCTCCGAGGGGGCGTCGTTCACCTCCCGCATTGTCCACGTCGGCGCCGGGCTCACGGCCACCGCCGTCCGCGGATCGAACGTGCAGCGACGGAGCTCCCCCGCCTCGCACGGCGGGGACTTCTCCCAGGCCGGCTTCGAGTTCGTGGAAGGTCTCGACCTGCTCGACCGGGCACGGTCGACGGGACGGGAGGCGGTCGAACTGTTGGACGCGCGGGTCTGCCCAACGGGGACGACGACCCTCCTCCTCGGTTCGGAGCAGCTCGCTCTTCAGGTCCACGAGAGCGTCGGGCACGCGGTCGAGCTCGACCGGATCTTTGGCTCCGAGGCCGGCTTCGCGGGGACGAGCTGGGTCGCTCCCGAGGGGTTGGGGGTCCTGCGCTACGGCAGTGACCTCATGAACATCGTCGCCGACGCGACCGAGCCGGGCGGTCTCGGCACGTTCGGCTGGGACGACGAAGGGGTGGCGGCGCAGCGAACCCCGATCGTGCACCGGGGCGTGCTCGTCGGAACCCTCTCGTCGCGCGAGTCGGGAGCGCGGCTCGGACTTCGGCGTTCGGGAGGGACCGCCCGCGCTTCGGGCGGAGACCGGGCCCCCATCGTCCGCATGACGAACATCAACCTCGAGCCGGGCGATCACTCGTTCGAGGAGCTCCTCGAGGGCATCCACGATGGGGTGTACCTCAACACGAACCGCTCGTGGTCGATCGACGACCGTCGCCTCAATTTCCAGTTCGGCACGGAGGCCGGTCGTCGGATCGTGAACGGCGAGCTCGGGGAGCTCCTCCGCAACCCGATCTACTCGGGCATGACCCCAGCGTTCTGGGGCTCGCTCGACGCGCTCGGCGACCGCAGCACCCGCCATCTGTGGGGTCTTCCGAACTGCGGCAAGGGCCAGCCGATCCAGGGAGCACGGGTGAGCCACGGCGCGCCGGTCGGCCGATTCCGCGACGTCGCGGTCCGAGGAGGCTAGTCGACCGTGGCGAAGAAAGCACCCCGCGGCTCGGGCGGCACCCTGGCGGCCGCGCTTGCGGGCCTTCCGGGCACCTGTCGGGGCGACCTCCGCGTCGTCCGGTCGGCCTGGACGACGATCCGATTCTCGAACGGGCGGATCCACCAGCCCCATCTCGAGCGGTCGACCCACGTCTCGTTCCGCGTGGCGGACGGCCGCCGGCTCGCGACCGCGACCGGCTTCGACGCCTCGGGGAAGGGTCTCCGCGAACTCGGAAGCACGGCCTGCGCGCTGGCGCGCGTCGCGCCGGTCGAGCCGAAGTTCCCCGGCTTCGCCCGAGCCGTCGGTCGGGCTCCGCCGCCGACCCCGTTCTCCGCCTCCACCGCCCGAATCTCGCCCGAAGCGGCGACCCGGCTCGCCCAGGAGATCCTGGACGCGGCCGGCGCCGAAGCCCCGGGGGCGCGAGTGGCCGGCGTGCTCAACGTGGGTACCGAGCATCTCGAGGTGGCGAACACTTCCGGACTCGATCGAGACTGCGCGTTTTCGATGGCGCAGGCGAGCGTGCTGGTCGACCGGCCCGATCGCGATCCCCCGGTTTCGGGTTGGTCGGAGGGGGCCCACTGGGACGCGGCGCGACTCGGTGCCGGCGATCTCGGCACGGAAGCGGCCCAACGGATGCCGAAGACCCCGCCCGTCTCCGTGGACCCCGGGGAGTACTCCGTGGTCCTTCGCGGGCCCGCGGTGGCCGAGCTGCTCGCGTTCGTTGGCCACCTCGGCTTCGCGGGGAACGGGGAAGTGGAGGGGTGGACCTGCCTCGCCCGCCGCCGCGGGAAGAAGGTGGCACCGCCCAACTTCTCGCTGATCGACGACGCGCGCTCGCGCGAGACGATCCCGGCGGGGATCGACTACGAGGGCACCTACGCGGCGCGGACCCCGCTCATCGACGGGGGGGTCGCCGCCGACGTGGTGACCGACCTGTTGACCGCCAGCCGACTCGGAAAGAAAGTGACCGGTCACGCGCTCCCGCCCGAAGCGCCCTCGGGAGACTTCGGGCCGCTTCCGAACCACCTCCTCCTCGAGGCGGGGGACGCGAGCGAGGAAGAACTCGTGAAGGAGACGCGCAAGGGGTTGCTCGTGACGCGGTTTCACTACGTGCGCACGGTCGACCCGGGCCTCGGGGTCATCACGGGGATGACTCGGGACGGGACTTACGTTATCGAGAGCGGGGAAGTGTCGAAGCCCGCGCGGAACCTTCGGTTCACCGAGAGCGTGCTCAACGCCATCGCCGGGGTCACGCTGCTCGGTGCGGAACGCCGGATCTACGCCTCCGAGCGTGGAGGGAGCTGCGTGACCGCCCCGGCCCTCGCCACCCGCTCGTTCCGGTTCACCTCCGCCACGCTCTTCTAATCCCGACCGCTGCTCGCGACGTGGCGCGGGTCCTGCCGATCGCCGTCCTCGTCTCCGGCGAAGGAACGACGCTCGAGGGTCTCGCGGAGCTCGCAGCCGGGGGCCACCTTCCCGTCCGCATCGTGCTCGTGGTCGCCGACCGCCCGCATATCCCGGCGATCGAACGTGCGCGACGCAGAGGTCTTCCGACCCTCGTTCTGCCTACCCGGGGGGTCGACCCCGGCGCTTGGTCGGCGCAGCTGACGAATGAGCTGCTTGCTCAGGGCGTAGAGCTGGTCGTGCTCGCCGGGTTCCTCTCGATCCTCCCTCCCGCGTGGGTCGACCGATGGCAGGGCCGCGCCATCAACCTCCATCCGTCCCTCCTGCCGCGGCACGGCGGCCCGAGGATGTACGGACCCCGGGTGCACCGGGCCGTCCTCGCCTCCGGCGACCCGGAGACCGGGGCGACGGTCCACCTCGTCACGAACGACGTCGACGCGGGGCCCACGATCGCCCAGGAACG
>JASHUP010000066.1 GCA_030039915.1 Thermoplasmata archaeon
CTGACTCCGGCGAGCGAGATCGAACGGGCCCCGTAGCGTCGGGCGAGGAACCCCGCGGGGACCTGGAGGAGACCCGCGCCGACCAGGAACGCGCCGACCAGGAGCCCCCACTGCGCCGGTCCCACGGAGTACTGAGCCCCGATCGAGGGGAGGGCCGGTCCGACGTCGAACCAGTTGTAGGCGTAGCCGATCCGCAGCGCGACGAGCGCCCACGTCGCGCGGGTCGCGGTGTGTGGGCTGATGGGGGCTCTTCCGGGATCGGTCGCCAAGGGTCGGCTCACTGACGCGCCGGAGTCGAGGTCCAGGGCGCGTCGCAGGCCCTCGAACGTCGCAACTCTTTAAGCATCGGCAATCGTCCTCGCGCCGTGATGGATGCCGCCGAGTATGACCTCCCGTTCTTCCACCGGGGAGGGTTTCACCGTCGGACGTGCGTCGTCTGCGGGCACGGGTTCTGGACCCTCGGGGACTTCGACCGGTGTCAGGAGGCTCCGTGCCGCGACTACGGGTTCATCGGCCACCCGATCTTCGCGCGTCCCTACGACGTTCGATCCATGCGGGAGACGTTCCTCTCGTTCTTCGAGCAGCGTGGCCACACGCGGATCCGCCGGTACCCGACCGTCGCGCGCTGGCGCAACGATGTCTTCTTCACGCAGGCATCGATCTACGATTTCCAGCCGTGGGTGACGAACGGGACGATCCCGCCCCCCGCGAATCCGCTCACGGTGAGCCAGCCGGTGCTTCGGTTCATCGACCTCGAAGAGGTTGGTCGCAGCGGACGGCACTTCACGCTGTTCGAAATGATGGCGCACCACGCGTTCAATCGACCCGATCACGAGGTCTACTTCAAGGACCGGTGCACCGAGCTCTGCCACGAGCTGCTCACGAGCGACCTCGGAACCGACCCGAAATCGATCACGTACAAGGAGGAGATGTGGGAAGGGGGCGGGAACGTCGGCCCGTCCTTGAGCGTCAGCGTCTCGGGGCTCGAGCTTGCGACGCTCGTCTTCATGATGTACATCCGCGACGGCGAGCGCTTCAAGCCGATGCCGCTCACGGTCGTCGACACCGGCTACGGGCTCGAGCGGTTCGTCTGGGCGAGTCAGGGAACGAAGACCGCCTACGAGGCCGTCTTCGGCGCCGAGTACGACGAGCTGCGTCGCACCTTCCCTCCCCGGGAGACCGCGATCCTCATCGACCACGCTCGCGCGCTCAACTTCCTCCTCACGGACGGCGTGGTTCCCTCGAACAGCAAGGAGGGGTACTTCGTCCGGCTCCTGCTCCGCCGGTCGCTCAGGATCCTGCAGAAGACCCCCGAGGCGCCGGACCTCCTCGCGGTGCTCGACCGGGCCGGTCGGGAGATCGCCCGGGACTTCCCCGAGGTCGGCCAGCACCGGGACGACCTCCACGAGGTCGTGCGGGCGGAGGCCGAGCGGTACGACGAGGCGATCTCGCGCGCTCGCCAGACGATCCGCCGCTCCGAAGAACGGGTGCGCTCGGCCGGCGGAAAGGTCGGCGAGGAGCAGCTCATCGAGTGGTACGATTCGCTGGGAGTACCCCCAGAGGTCGCCGTCGAGGAGCTCTCCGAGCCGCCGGCGATCCCGGAGGATTTCTACTCCCGGGTCGCGGAGCGGCACGAGAACGAGCGGCGAACGACCGACTACGTGGACGCGACCGAGGGCCTTCCCGAGGTCGCCGGTGGAACGCCTCCGACCGAGGTCCTCTACTACCTCGACCCGTACACGACGAACTTCGAGGCGCACGTCGTCTGGGTCCAGGGCCCGTACGTAGCGCTCGATCGAACGTACTTCTACCCGACCGGCGGCGGTCAGGTCACGGACACCGGCCACCTCGGAGACCTCGAGGTCGTCGACGTCGCCCGCCGCGGACCGTGGATCCTCCATCACCTCGAGCGGCCCGCTCCGTTCGCGGTCGGAGAGCGAGTGCGCGGCCGGATCGACCAGGGTCGTCGGACCCAGCTCATGCAGCATCACACTGCGACCCATCTGCTCAACGGCGCGTTACGCGAGGTGCTCGGCCCGCACGTCTGGCAGGCGGGCGCCTACAAAGGACCCGAGGCGGCCCGGATCGACGTCACCCACTACCGGGCGCTCTCGAAGGAGGAGCTGCACAAGGTCGAGCGCCGCGTGAACGAGGTCGTTCGCGAGGACCGACCGGTGAAGAGCTACTTCGAAACCCGTGGCGAGGCGGAGCGCCGCTTCGGGTTCACGCTCTATCAGGGAGGCGCCGTTCCGGGCCGCGACCTGCGGATCGTGGAGGTCGAGGGGTTCGACGTCGAGGCCTGCGGCGGCACCCACTGCACGCACACGAGCGAGGTCGGGGCGATCGGCATTCTCGATGTGGAGCGGATCCAGGACGGGATCGTCCGCCTGACCTACGTGAGCGGGGAACGAGCGCTCGACGTGCGGGAGGAGCACGAGTCGATCCTCCACGAGGCGGCCCGACGCCTCGGCGTCCCCGTGACCCAGCTACCCCAGGGGATCGACCGGCTGCTCGGAGAAATCGAAGAGTCCCGGAAAGACGCGCGGGACCGGCGCAAGGGAGACCTCAGCGTCACCGCCGCGAAACTCCTCAACGACCCCCACGCCGCGCACACCGTCGGGAGCACGACGATCGTCCATGCGTCGGTCGACCTCGACCGGAACGAGATGATGGAGCTCTCTCGGCTGCTGAGCCGCGAGCCCGGGCGCGTGGTCCTGCTTTCGAGCGAGCGGGAC
>JASHUP010000067.1 GCA_030039915.1 Thermoplasmata archaeon
CCGCATCGCCGGGTCGACGAGCGCGGAGACCTGGACCATCGTGCTCGCGGGTCGGATCTCGCCGAACCGCTCGCCCAGCGCGCGCGCGATCGCGTCGAAGTCCCCGAGGTCCGTCACGAAGACCCGGAGGCGGACGATGTCGGCGCGCCGGCTCCCGAGCGCGACCAGCGCCCGCTCGATGTTCTCGAGCGTCTGCACGGTCTGGGCGTACGCATCGCCCCGACCGACGATCGACCCATCGGGCGCGGTCGAGGTCGTGCCCGAAACGTACACGCGGGACCCGACCCGCACCGCTCGGCTGTAGCCGACCTTCGGCTCCCACGGAGTGCCGCTCGCGTACCGGGTCCGGTCGCTACCGGCCCGGTCACGCGGAGGCGGCGCTCCGGATTTTCGCGAGCGCGGCATCCGTCGGCACCAGGTGGCGAGGCAGGCCGAGCTCCTCCGGGGTGGCCCCGAGGGCGAGCCCGACGACCTGCGGAAGATGGAAGACCGGCATGTCGAGCGGCTTCTGCACTTCCTTCGCCGCCTTGTTCTGGTAGGCGTCGAGCGAGATATGGCAGAGCGGGCACGGCGTCGCCATCGCGTCCGCGCCGTGGGCCTTGGCGTCCAGGATCTGCCGACCCGCGATCCCGCTCGCCGTCGACGGCTTCACGAACTGGATCGGGAACCCGCAGCACATCACTCGCCCCCGGTACTCGACGGGCGTCGCTCCGACCGCGGCGAGGAGGTCCTCGAACGCGTGCGGCTCCTCCGCGCTCTCGCTGCCCATCTCGTCGGCCGGGCGCAACAGATGGCACCCGTAGAACGCTCCGACCTTCATCCCCTCGAGGGGCCGGCGGACCTTCGACTTCACGGTCGCGAGGCCGATGTCCTCGGTGAGGACGCGAAGAAGGTGCTTCACGTTCGAGCTCCCCCGGTACTCGATCCCGAGCGGCTTCAGGGCCCCGTCGACCCGAGCCTTCACCGCGGGATCCTGCATGCGGACCTTGGCGAGGGTGAGCATCCCCTGGCAGGTCGAGCAGATCGTGAGCACGTCGAGCCCCGCACGCTCGGCGATCGCGAGGTTCCGCGCGTTGATCGCGATGTTGAGCACTTCGTTCGCCTCGTCGACGAACCCCGAGCCACAGCAGGAGAAGTTGGGGAATTCCACGAGCTCGATCCCGAGCGCCTTGCAGACCCAGCGCGTCGCCATATCGAGCTCCTTGCCCGACTCCTGCGCGACGCAGCCGGGATAGTAGGCGAGCTTCATGGCCCCTCCTTCGGGGGCGCATCGAGCGCCTCGTAGATCTTCTCGACCTCGTCCATGCCTTCGATCGTGCGCGGCCGCTTCAGGATCTCGGGCTTCTTCCTCCAGATCCGAATCCCCTGGCCGAGCTCGCCGGCCATCCCGACGACCCCCGAGGTGGCACGAACGAGCTTCATCTCGTTGAGCAGACCCTGACCCTTCAGGTTCTCCTTGAACCCGATCGCGTGGCGCGACCCGAGCTCGGTCCCTCCCTGGGCCGCGATCGCCATCTCCTTCAGGTCCCGGATCCGCTCGGAGGGGCGGACGTCCTTCGGGCAGGCCTCGGTACAGAGGTGACAACGCAAGCAGAGCCAGAGTCCGTTCGGTTGGATGCGAACGAGCCGTTCCTGGGTGGCCGTGTCGCGCGGGTCGACGACGAACCGGTAGAGCTTCGCGAGGGCCATGGGTCCGGGGAACGCCGGGTCGGCCTCGACGGCCGGACACGCGGAGTAGCACGCGGCGCACGCGATGCAGCGCGGGGTCTCCTTGAACCGTTCGACCTGCGCCGGCGACATCGAGGTCGCCTTCCCCTCGGGCATCGGGCGTCGCGGGTCGAGCTTGAGATGCGGCTCGATCCGGTCGTACTCGTTCCAGAAGGGACGCTGGTTGACGACCAGGTCCCGCAGCACGGGCTGGTTGCGCATCGGCTCGACGACGATCCGGCCGTGACGTTCGACCTCGGGGCCGATGTGGGTCTCGCAGGCGAGTCGGCTCTTCGAGTTGATCTGCATGGCGCACGACCCGCAGATCGCGCTGCGGCAGGAGTAGCGCAGCGCGAGCGTGGGGTCGACCTCGGCGCGAATGCGCAGGAGGGCGGTCAGGACGGGGGTGTGCGGAGCGAGGTCGAGAGTGTATCGTTGGTAGCGCGGGGCGGAGTCCTGTCCCGGTCGGAATCGGTAGACGTCGAACGCCGCGGAGACCGTGTCGGCGCTCATCAGTACACCCGCTCCTTCGGTTCCCAACGCGTGAACGCGACCGCCGAGTACGAGAGGGTCGGAGCGGTGGGTCCTCGCTGCGCGAGCGTGTGCTTCATCCAGCGGGCATCGTCGCGCTTCGGGTAGTCGGTCCGCGAGTGCGCTCCGCGGCTCTCCGTCCGGGCGTAGGCTCCCACGACGATCACCTCGGCCAGGTCGAGGAGATGCTCCGTTTCGATCGCATCGGTAAGGTTCAGGTTGAACACCTTGGATTGGTCGACGACCCGGACGCGGGAAAATCGCTCCTTGAGGGCGCGCACCCGACGCAGAGCTTCCATCAGGTCGGCCTCGTTCCGGTAGATGCCCACGTACTGGTCCATCGTCTTCTGGAGCTCGGTGCGCAGCGCGCTCGGGTCCTCGCCATCCGGCCGGCCCGACCAGCTGCGATAGGCGCCCGTCGCCGTGGCCAGGTCGCTCTCCCGCATCGCGGTCGCCGGGGCATGCTGCGCGTACTCGGCGGCCGCGAGACCCGCCTGCTTTCCGAAGACCAGGGTCTCGAGAAGCGAGTTGCCTCCGAGCCGGTTCGCTCCGTGAATCGACACGCACGCGGCCTCACCGGCCGCGAAGAGGCCCGGGACGTTGGTCTCGCCCCGGATGTTGGTGCCGACCCCGCCCATCATGTAGTGCTGGGCGGGGTAGACCGGGATCGGGTCGGTCACCGGGTCGATACCCGCGAAGAAACGGCAGTAGTCGCAGATCTCCTGGAGCCGGCTCTCGACCTTTTCCTTGCCGAGATGCATCAGCTCGAGATGGACGTACCCGCCATACGGGCCCTGGAAGCCCCGGCCCTCTTGGACCTCGGTGACGATCGCCCGCGACACGACATCTCGGGAAGCGAGGTCGAGGACGTGCGGCGCGTACTTGGCCATGAACCGCTCGCCCTGCGCGTTCTTCAGGATCCCGCCTTCGCCCCGGGCGCC
>JASHUP010000068.1 GCA_030039915.1 Thermoplasmata archaeon
CCGGCGAGCGGAAACTCGCTGATGCTCGCGGTCGACCACGGCTACTTCATGGGGCCGACCCACCGGCTGGAGGACGCGCGGGCCACCATCACGCCGCTCCTCCCGCACGCGGACGCGCTCGCGCTCACCCGCGGCATCCTGCGCCACGCGGTCGACCCGACCGCCACCATCCCGATCGTGCTGCGGGTCTCGGGGGGCGCGACCGTCCTCCAGGAGGACCTTTCGCACGAGGCGATCACCACGTCGATCGAGGACGCGGCCCGCCTCAATGTGAGCGCGGTCGCGATGAGTGTCTTCGTGGGAGCCCCGCACGAGCACGAGTCGCTCGTTCACCTTTCGGACCTGGTCGACGAAGGACAGGCGCACGGGATCCCCGTGCTCGCGATCACGGCGGTAGGAAAGGAGCTCGAGAAGCGGGACGCTCGCTACCTCGCCCTCGCCTGTCGCGTCTCCGCCGAGATCGGGGCCCACATGGTCAAGACCTACTACTGCGAGGGGTTCTCGAAGGTTGTCGAGGGCTGCCCCGTGCCGCTCGTGGTCGCCGGCGGTCCGAAGCTCGACAGCGACCGCGCCGCGCTCGAGCTCGCGCGCAACGCGATCGACGAGGGGGCCCACGGCATCGACATGGGCCGGAACATCTGGCAATCCGACCACCCGATCGCGATGCTGAAGGCTCTGCGAACGATCGTCCACGAGAAGGCGACGGTGCGCGAGGCGCTCGAGGTGCTCGAAGGCGAAAAGTCTCGGCCGTCGGCCTCGAAGCCGACCGCTACCGCCTGAGCGGGAGCTCCCGATGAAAGTTCCCGGAGCGAAGGCGCCGGCGCCGGGAAGCGCGATCCGGGTGACCCTGGAGAACACGCCGGTGGCGGTGTTCAACGTTGGCGGACTCCTCTACGCCGTGGACGCGAGGTGCACGCACGTGGGGGGCCCTCTCGAGAAGGGCCCGGTCTCCGGAACGACGGTTACCTGCCCGTTGCACGGCTCCCAGTTCGACCTACCGACGGGAAGGGTCCTTCGCGGCCCGGCCGTCCGGCCCCTCAAGACCTACCGGGTGCGCGAGGACCCCGACGGCCTCTCCATTGAACCCGGCTAGGCCGAAGCCCCCGGTCCGCGGAAGCATCTTAAGCGGGGCGTCGCTCGGGCCCGCCGCGCGGGGATTGCCAAGCTTGGCCAAAGGCGCCAGATTCAGGGTCTGGTCCCGTAGGGGTTCGTGGGTTCAAATCCCTCTCCCCGCACCCCGAAGCCCCGGGTCACCCGTTACCGGTGCTTTCCGCTCCGGTCGAACACCGGCGACCCACCGGTCCGCCAGGCTCACCGATGGGCAGGCTCTTAGAGGGAGGAGGTCGATGCCCTCGGTCGGTCCCAAGGCGGGGCCAGGGCATCGATGCTCTCGGAGGAAGGCGGATCGGCCCGGGCGAGCGGACGGTTCCGTGCGGCCGTAGTTCAAGCGGCGCCCGTCGCCTTCGACCTTCCGCGGAGTCTGGAGAAGGCGCAGGGACTGGCCGCCGAGGCGGCTCGCCTCGGTGCCCGCCTCGTGGTGTTCCCCGAGGCGTTTCTTTCGGCCTACCCACGGGGAATGGACTTCGGCGCGGTGGTCGGCTCGCGTTCGGACGAAGGTCGCGAGCAGTTCCGACGGTACTGGGAGAGCAGCGTGGACGTACCGGGTCCGGTCGTGGATGCCCTCGGGCGAACGTCGCGCGAGCATGGGATCTATCTCGTGATCGGGGTGATCGAGCGGGACGGCGGCACGCTCCACTGTACGGCCCTCTTCTTCTCGGACACGGGCGCGTTCCTCGGCAAGCACCGGAAGATCATGCCGACCGGTTCCGAACGGCTGGTTTGGGGTTTCGGGGACGGCTCGACCTTACCCGTCTACGACACCCCGTACGGCAAGCTCGGGGCGGTCATCTGCTGGGAGAATTACCTCCCTCTCCTGCGCGCCACCATGTACGCGAAGGGCATCGAGATCTACTGTGCCCCCACCGCCGACGCGCGGGACACCTGGCTCGCCTCGGTGCGGCACATTGCGGTGGAGGGCCGCTGCTTCGTCCTGTCGGCCAACCAGTTCAACCGCCGACGGGACTTCCCCGCGGACTACCGGTCGAGCTTTGGAGAGGACCCGGACGCCGTCGTGACCCCCGGAGGGAGCTGCATCGTGGACCCGTTCGGAACGTTCCTTGCCGGGCCGAATCGGGAGGGGGAGGCGATCCTCACGGCCGATATCGACCGGGCCGAGGTCGTACGGGGCAAGTTTGACCTCGACGTCGTGGGTCACTACGCGCGGCCGGACATCTTCCAACTGTCCGTGGACGAACGCCCCAAGCGTCCCGTTGGGGCACCGTGACGCACGCTCGTGGCAGGCCCGGAGAGAGGACGCCGGGGACGGGGATCGTCCGGCCCTCGGACGCGCCCAGAGCATCCCGCCCGCCGTGGCTGGGCTGAGCCATCCCGCCGGAGTCGTGAGCAGGCTAGGTGTCCGTCAGGGGCCCCAGTGCATGCGGACCCCGCCCGCCCTCGGCTACATTGGGCCCGCCCTGTCGCCCAGGTCGGGCTTGGACCTTGGCTGCGATGCCCTCTCACGATAGACGGGCCTCGTGCTAGGCGCCGGCAGCCGGAGGCTTTCCGATGGTTGGCCCTCGGGGGGCGTGGGCGAGGACGACGTGAAACCCTGGTCCTCCCTGGATGGCCACGCCCGCCGCATCGTCCACGAGCGCCGCTTCCCCACCCTCGAGGAGCTCGCTGTCGACGCGACCCCGACCGGCGAGCGCGTAGCATACGGCCGCTCGGTCATGGCCTACCTTCTGGAACGACGTGGCGTCCGACTCGAACTGGATCGCGACCCCCACGAGCCCGATCGCGGAGGTGATCGCGGTCTCGGGACCGATCAGCTTCCGAACGACCGTTCCCTCAGCCGACCCGCGTCTCGGTTCGGCGCGTCCGTACTGAAGCTGCACGGGGGAACGAGGACCCGCGGGCAGCGTCGCAACGAGCGAGAACCACCGCACCGTGTGTCCCACGCCCGGTTTCACTGCGTGGGAGACGGACGAGGGCGCCGTCAACAGCATCGTGGAAGCCGCCGTCAGCGGCCGGGGGGCCTCCGAACCGAAATCGTACGAAGCCGAACCCTCGATCACGTAGGTCAAGACCTCGACCCCGGAGTGCTGATGCGCCGGGAAGGGACGGCGAGCGGTGGCGATCGTCTCGGCGACCCGCTCGAACGGCGGCCACTCGGATTGCGCCCTCGTCGGCAGCGCGACTCGGGTGGTCGCATCCTTGGCTTCGATCTCCCCCGCCACGACCCGAATCGACATTCCCTGGCCAACCGCGCTCGATACGCCGGCTTCGACTGACGTCCCCCGATATAAGATGGGCGAGCTCGAACACTCTGGCGGGCGGCCCCCGGGTAACTCTGGCTCGATATCTCGAGGGGGTCTAGGCCCGCGTCACTACGAGCGGCCCGGAATCCCAGCTCATGAGGGCGGTTTTGAGCGGGTGATCTCGTCCAGCAGGCGGTCGAGGCGGTCATCGCTCGCCAGCACGCTCCACGGGTCGATGGAGAGCGTGCGCAGGATCCCCGATCGAATCCACGGATCCGTCTCGAACCGATTCCGCACGGCCGCTTCGCTCTCGGCGTGGACGATCAGCATCGCCCGGTGAGGGGAGCCGCTACCGATGGGGCCGGCGAGAACGATGAATCCGTCGCGGACGAGCGCGTTCACCCACTCGGCGTGGGGGGTCCACCCCGCTTGTTCTCGCATCGGACGCGAAGGGACCCACGCTGGGCCTTCCCCGTTGACCACCACGAAGTACGCCACGGCCGAGCTCCGGCTCGTTCCTGAGGAGGCGACCTTCGATAGCTCTTCGGGGTGTCGCGCGGGACCTCCGCGGCTAAACGGGGGCGTCGCATGGCGAGAGTGTGCCTCCAGGGACTCGACGCCCCACCCCGCGACGGCTCACGATCGTTCTCGCCCAGTGGTGCCCGCACTGCGTCCCCCTCTCGGTCCGGAAGGGTCGGCAACTCGCGAAGCGCCTCGGCGTGCCGCTTCGAATGCTCGACATCGACCGACGGACCGAGGAGAACGTCGCGGACCGACTTGTACGCCAGCACGGGGACCAGGCCCCGGACTACCTCATCCCTCAGGTCTTCCTGGAGTGGTCGGACGGCAAGGTTCAGCACCTCCTGACCGGGTTCTCCGAACAGGTGCCCCGTACCGCAACGGCCTGGGACGACCTCCTCGCGAGCGAGTGGTTGCGGTCGGTCCGGTCGGGGGGAGTTCCGTGAGTCGACCCGCGCCGCTCCCCGCAGCGCTGCGCCGTGCGCTCGCCTCGCCGGGAGGGAAGTGCTATCGCCACTGCGACCGACCGATCCGCGTTCGGCGGTTTTCGAGTGGTCTCCCCGGAACCTGGCAGGTCCGGGCCTGCCCCTCGGGGGTGGTGTCGGTCACCGTGTACACCGAGTGGACGCGACGCGACCCGACGTCGGCGGTGAAGAAGGCGCTCCAACGCTGGACCGTTCCTTCTTCGCTCGTCCGTACGTGGGACCTTCGGATCGCGACCCGTCACGGACCCGAACTCGGCCGAAACGCGGCCCGCGTGCTCGCGGCCGCGCGACCTCCTCGAGCGATCCGGGTCGTGTATTGGAGGGTCTACCCGTTCCGGGCCCGCGACAAGAGCGAGCGTCGCCTGTTCGTCTGCTTCCGCCGAACCCACGCGGCGCCGGTGTTCTTCGCGGCGTCGCCGACGGCCAGGTCCTGGGG
>JASHUP010000069.1 GCA_030039915.1 Thermoplasmata archaeon
AAGAGCTTCCTCGCCTCGAACGGTACTCGGGGAGCGCGCTCGAAGAGCTGCTCGCCCCGTACCGTTGGGGAGAGGAGGTGCTGGGGCTGTTCGAACGGGAGCGATCGGGCGCGACCGGGGGATGGGCCGCGATCGTTCCCGTGGCGCTTGCGGCTCGGGCGCGGGCCCGGGCCCGCGGTGACTACGGAGAGGCAGACCGGATCCGGGACGAGCTGCGCGCCGCCGGCGTCGAGCTCGAAGACGGTTCGGACGGCACCCGCTGGCACGAGAAACGAGCGGGCTAGGACCCATGCGCGGATTCGGGTTCGTCCAGCACGGAGGGCTCGACCGCCTCGAGTTCGTAGACCTCCCTGACCCGGAACCGGGGCCGGGCGAGGTCCGCGTGCGGATTCGGGCGGCCGCGTTCAACCGCCTCGACCGATTTACGCTCGAAGGGATCCCCGGGGTCCCGATCGCGCTTCCGCACGTGCTCGGCTCGGACGGCGCGGGCACGGTCGACCGGGTCGGGGACGGGGTCGACGACCTCACGGTCGGCTCGAAAGTGCTCCTGAACCCGGGAATCTGGGACGAAACGTGCGTCGCCTGCCGAGACGGCAACGAGGCCCTGTGCCGGAACTACCGGATCTTGGGAGAGCACACCCAGGGAAGCGTCGCGCCGTTCACGGTCCTGCCGCGTCGAAACATCCACCCCTTGCCCGATCGGTTGTCGTTCTCGGAAGGGGCCGCGGCGCCGTTGGTATTCGAGACGACCTGGCGCGCCCTGAACACGGTGGGAGAGGTCCGCCCCGACGACCGGGTCGCTGTCATCGGGGCGGGCGGAGGAGTCCCGACCGCCGCCGTCCAGGTGGCGAAGCTGCTGGGCGCACGGGTCGCGGTGGCGTCCCGCTCGCGCACGAACGAGTCCGAAGCGCTCTCCTTGGGAGCCGACGCGTTCCTCGCGTATTCCGAGGACCGCCCGCTCGATCGCATCCTCTGGGAGTGGAGCGAGAAAGCCGGTGTCGACGTCATCCTCGACTCCGTCGGCGCGCCGACCCTTCCCCGATCGGTCCGCGCCCTGGCCCGGGGGGGTCGGGTCGTCGTCATCGGAGCGAGCGCCGGGCCGAAGGTCGAGCTGGACGTGCGAACCCTCTTTTGGCGTCAGGCCTCCGTCCGCGGGAGCACCATGGCTTCTCGGGCGGAGTTTTCGGAGGTCCTCGGGCACTTGGCCGCGGGCCACCTGCGACCGGTGATCGATTCCGAGCACCCGTTCGACCGGGCCGCGGACGCGTTTCGACGGTTCGACGCTCCCGACCTGTTCGGAAAGATCGTGGTCCTCGGGCCTGTTTCGTGACGGTTTCTCGCTTCCGGAGCGAGGGGAATTTCCGCCGGGTCTTCGGCGAGCGAGGGCACTCTTAAATACCTGAACCCGGCCTTTCTTCGTCCGTGAGCCTTACATCGCGTGCTCCCTCGCAAGCCGGGAGCGTTGGGCGCAGCCTTCGTGGGTCGATTTCGGTCGCGGTTTCCGTGCTCATCGTGGTACTGGTGATCGTCGGTGGCCTGAGCGCCCTCACCTCGGGCGTGGGGCCGACACCGTCCAACACCGGCTCCCCGTTCGCGGCCGAGGCCACCCCCGCCACGCACGGCGACCTGGTGGTCCTCCCCCACGAGACCTTCATCATCCAACCGACGCCCGGGACGCACACCTACTACCAGGGCGGGAACATCACGGTCGACGACGGCGGGACGCTGATCATCCGGAACGTCAGCCTCTCGTTCGTCGAGTTCGTGTCCGACACCGGCACGCCCATCCAGCGCCTCTCCCACATCTTCCACTTCATCGATAACGGTACGGTCAACGTCTACAACTCTACGGTGACCACCGACGTCCAGATCATCAACGCCTACGCGAAGCTCAACGTGACGGTCGAACGCGACATGACCGTCTGGAACTCGACGTTCGCGTTCCCGGGCTGGCTCAACGTCGAGAGCGCGGCCGGGGACCTTACCCTCAACAACTCTCACGTCACCCAGAATCCCGCGGTCAACGCGCTCCTCGGGAGCGAGCCGACCGCCATCTACGGGGACACGGACTTCGCCGCCTCGATCTCCGTGAGCGGCGGGGCCCAGCTGAACGCGTTCAACTCCACGTTCAACGACACCTACAAGAACAATCTCCTCACGAACGCGAACGACTACGGAAACCCGCCCCAGCCGATTCCGCTCGAGATGGCCGAGTACCCCCAACCCCTGGGCCTCAGCGGGACGTTCAACGACAGCACGCTCTTGACCCCGACCGATTCGGCGAACCTGAGCCAGGACTGGCTGTACCCGAACGCGGTGTTCCAGGCGGGGACCTTGATCGTGCCGTGGAACAATCCGAACGACACGAACGCCTTCGTTGCGGTATCGGTATGGTACAACGGAGTGAATTACCCGGTCCGCAGCTCCCTCGAACTCAAGAATTTCTCCTCGGGGTTCGACAAGCTCTCGCTCCCCTCGTCGCTCCTGCAGGCCATCTCGCTCGACGGTGTGCTCAACTACCTCAATTGGACGGGCGACTTCGGAGCGGGCGCTTCTCGGATCGCGATCGATTTCGTCAAGCTCTCCGGCCCGCCCGTGGTTAACGTCACCGGCCAGCTCTCGATCCTCCCGTCGCTCGACTACGACCTCTCCGTGACCGGAGCCGGTTCCACCCTCAACGCGGTCGATACCGCGTTCGACCTCAACTGGAACCAGCTCCCGGCGAACTCGACCTCCCAGGCCGCACCGTTCCCGTGGCTTTCGAACAAGCTCCTGCTCACGGACGGCGCCACCGCCTATCTCGCCAACATCACGGTCTCGAGCCCGCTCCCGGGCGTCTTCAGCTACTCCGCGGTGCTCCCGGATGCCACCAGCAACGCGTTCTTCTACCGTTGGGCCCAGTTCAACCTCACCGGACGCGATGGGACCGTCGGGGTCGTGGACGCCCAGCTTCACCCGTTCTACGCGTACACCACGAACCAGACCAGCAACCGCACGGCGAACAACCTCGTCCAGAACCTCTCGACCGTCGCCCCGTCGATCTGGGCGTATCTCCAGTACTGGGACGCCCAACACGGCGTGGCCAACTACGGCGAGTCGAACATCAAGGGGATCGCCTCCATGCTTCTCGCCTCCACGAATCTGACGGGCGCGACCCTCCCGGACGGACTGTTCCTCGGCGGATACCACATCGGCATCTTCGTTCCCGCCCCGGGGGTTCCGAGCCACTGGTTCAACTGGTCGGTGACGCCCTACCCCGAAGGCGTGGGTCAGACGCCTCCGGCCGTCGCCGGGCCCGACTACGCACCCCCGCAGGAGTTCCCGCAGTACTATGGGGCCGCGGTGATCTCCTCGATCGGCGTGACCGTGAACGGCGTCGCGAGCACCAACGTCAATCTCGGCCAGACGGTCACCGTGACGGGAGTGGTCACCGACGTCGGCAGCATGCCGATTTCCCAGGTCGGCGCCACCCTCTTCTACAACGATTCGGGCCTGCCCTCGGCGCTCCTCGCGACCTACGACAACACCACCGTCGACCTGATTGCGCCCGGCCAGCAGACCTCGTTTACCCTCGACTGGAAGGCGACCCTCAACGTCACGCATCTCGACGCCGCGTTCGACCACAACCTCCTCGTCGTCTTCGAGTGGAACCACAACAACCTCTCGCTCGGCGGAGGCAACGTGAGCCAGAACGTCTCCGTGAAGTTCGCGCAGACGCTCGTGACGATTGCGTCGGCGACCGTGCTCGCGAACGGAGCCGCGGCGACCGAGGTCGACCTGGGCCAGCTCCTCACGGTCGAACTCACCCTCAAGAACGTCGGGAATTCCACGATCACCGACCTCGGCGCGTCGCTCTACTACAACGAGTCGCGGGCGCCCATCGCACTGCTCGGCTACAGCTTCACCGCGAACCTCGGATTCACCACGGCCGGCCAGACCGCGGTCGTCAACCTCTCCTGGAAAGCGACCGAGAACGTCACGGGCCTGCTCGGGTGGTTTGACCACAACTTCAGCGT
>JASHUP010000070.1 GCA_030039915.1 Thermoplasmata archaeon
TCGACGACGGTCCCGTTCTGGATGTGCACCGGGTTGACCGACAGTGCATCGAAATGCGGCGCCGCGTCGTGGACCGAGCGGACCACGTCGGAGACCGCTTCCGACTCCGTGAGGTAGGGGGGTTTCAGCAGGAGATACGCCTTCGATCGAACCCGCAGGTCGCGCAGGCGGTCCGCCGCGGCGAGATATTCGGACGGCGGAGACCCCTTGTTCACGAACCGCGCGAGCACGGTCGGGTCGGTCGACTCGAGTCCCAACGCGACCTCGACCTCCCCTCGAAACGCCTCCCGCAGCGGGTCGATCGTCTCGGGCGCGACGAACTCGGGCAACGTCTCGAAGAGAAACCGTCGCGCCCGTCCCGAGAAGGCCGACACGATCGCGAGTCGGCTCTCGGGATCGACCTCGCGATCGTCCAGAAAGCTGCCCGACGTGTAGATCTTCACGTACGGTTCGTCCCGGTAGCGCTCGAGCGCCCGGGCGAGCTGTTCCGCGAGTTCCTCCGGGCTCGCGGAGCGTCCGAGCGTGTCCTTCGAATAGCCGCACATCGAGCAACCCTTCAGGTCCGCCCAGTAGCATCCGCGCGTCCGCAGGATGAGCACGAACGCGCGAACCCGGTCGGGGCCGATCGCTTCGTCCTCCACCCACTGGTTGACGTACCGTCGCGCCTCGCCCGATGGGGCCGGAGGGGGGCGGCGGTCGCGGGCCACGGAGCGGCCGACCGATTCCGGCGTCACGACTCCTCGATCTCCACCTCGACCACGTCCGTGTCCTTGAGGTGAAGAGACTCGCGAAGGCAGTCCGGAGCGATGAACTCGATCACGTCCTTGTAATGCGTGCGGTCCGGGTGAATCAGGTGGCAGGGGTGGCCGTTCATCCGGGCGGGAAAACACGTCGCCCCGCCGAACGTGCGACCGCTCGCGTGGAAGCCGTCGATCCGCACGCCCGACCACTCGGAGACGACGGAGGCCTTGCGGAGCGCGGGGGCGCCGAGCCGGACGTTGAGGGTACCGGGGTAGGGCGAGTATCCGAGCCGCTCGGTGAACTGGACGACGTACCCGGGCTGGCTCAGATAGTACCGACCCTCGCCCAAGCCCGAGGTCACGTTCCCTGAGAGCGAGGCCTTCGCCGGTCCCTCAAAGATCCGGCGATAACCGTGGTACTCGGTGCGCAGTACCTCCATCGCGGCCGGCGTGAGCAGCAGCCGCTGGCGTCGCTGCGCCGGAGAGCGGGTGAGGAGCCCTTTCGACTCGAGCGCGAGAAGATACCGATCCGCGGCTTGCTGACTCACGCCGATCCGCTCCCCGACCTCCCGCGAGGTGAGCACGACCGGCGTGTGGTCCGCTCCCGCGATCGCGAGGAGCTTGAGGACGGCGAGAGCCTCGCCTTTCGGCCGGGGGCGACTTGCGTCGAGCGGAGGGGACGGAACGGAAGGTCCCATCAGGACGACTTCCCTGTCGCGCCCTGAGGGGCGTTCAAGGTAACGACGTTCGACCCGCGCAAAACGACCCGACCGAGGTGACGGGCGACCTCGCTCGTGTGCTCCTCGGCCTCCTCGAGCACGAGGTTCATGTGTTCGTCGACCCCGACGAGCTTTCCGGTCAATGTCCGAGTGTCCTTGAGCTCGAGCGTGACGCGTTGGTTCATGAGGCGCTCAACGACGTGCGTCGGTCCGGTCGCCATCGGCGTGACGACCCGGTCTCGGGCTTTAGCGTTTTCCGGGCAGGGAACAGGATAAGTCGGCGGTCGGGCTGCCGGACGCATGGTCGGCGCGCACGTATCGAAGGGGCTCGACGACGTCGTCGTCGGGCAGTCCCGGGTCTCCTGGGTCGGCGGTCTGACCGGCGACCTGGTCTACCGGGGCTTCGACGTTCGCACGCTCGTGCCCGGCATCCCGTACGAGTCGATCGTCCATCTGTTGCTCTACGGAGATCCCCCCGTGACCGACCCTTCTCCGGAGGTGCTCGTCGCCCTCAGCACGCACCGGACACCGCCGGTGGCAGCCGAGCGCGTCGTCGATGCGCTCCCGGCCGACCTTCCTCCCCTCGAAGCGATGCGAACGATCGTTTCGGCTCTCGGGGACGGCCACTACGGCTATCCCCCGACGCTCGACGAGGGGTTCCGACTGATCGCGCAGACCCCCGTGCTGCTCGCCCGGTTCGTCCGCCACGCGCGCGGAGCCCCGCCCATCGCACCGCGGCCCGAGCTCTCGCATGCGGCGAACTACCTGTGGATGCTCTCGGGCCGGGAGCCTCTCGCCTCGCACGTCCGAGCCCTCGAGGGCTACCTCTGCCTGCTCGCGGACCACGGCATGAACGCCTCTACCTTCGCGCTTCGCGTCGCGATCTCGACCCAGTCCGACCTCATCAGCGGGGCGACGGCCGCGCTCGCCACGCTCAAAGGACCGCTCCACGGGGGGGCTCCGAGCCGCGTCTCCGAAATGCTCGACGCGATCGGAAGCGTCGACCGGGCGGACGAGTGGATCGCCGAGCGACTCGCCCGGCGGGAGCTTCTCTTCGGATTCGGGCACCGCGCGTACAAGACCGAGGACCCGCGCGGGCTCGTGCTCCACGAGATCGCTCGGGCGGTCGCCGACCCCGCACGATTCGAACTCGCCGAAGCGGTGGAGCGGAGCGCGCTCGCCGCGTTGCGACGAGCACGCCCGGGCGCGCGCCTCTTCTCGAACGTCGAGTACTATTCGGCGGTCGTTCTCGAAGCGGTCGGCCTTCCCCGGGAGCTGTTCACGCCGACCTTCGCGGTCGCCCGGACCGCCGGGTGGACCGCGCACGCCCTCGAACAGGCGGCCGACAATCGACTGATCCGACCGGACGTCGAGTACGTCGGTCCGGCGAAGGGACGGTCGTGGCCCCGACCGGTCGCCAGCGCGTGATCAGCGGCGCTTGGACTACGGGGCGCCCTTCTCCCCGTTGTTTTCGCCGGAATCGACGACCTTGAAGTCGGCGTCGACCGGTCCGGTGCCGCCCGGAGGCGGCACGTCCGAACCACCCGAGGTGGGGGGAGCCTCGGTCGACCCCCCGGCGCCGGTGGTGGGTCCCGCGCTCTGGTAGAGCTTCTGCGCGACCGCGTGGAGCGCCTTGGTGAGCTCCTCGGTCCGGTCTCGGATCTCGGGAGCCGTCGCGTCCTTTCGCTCGATGAGCTCGCGCAGCGCCTTCACCTTGTCCCGAATCGAGGCGGCCTCGTCGGGGCCGATCTTGTCCTTCGCGTCCGTGAGAACGCGTTCGGCCTCGTAGGCGAGCGACTCCGCGACGTTCCGCACCTGGATGACTTCCGCCCGCTCGCGGTCCTTCTCGGCGAACTCCTCGGCCTGATGGACCATCTTCGCCACCTCGTCCTTCGAGAGCTTGTTCGACGCGGTGATGGTGATGCCCTGCTTGCGGCCCGAGGCAAGATCCTTCGCGGAGACGTTCAGGATCCCATTTGCGTCGATGTCGAACGAGACCTCGATCTGCGGCACTCCGCGCGGGGCGGGCGGAATGCCGGTCAGCATGAAGCTCCCAAGCGCGACGTTGTCGGCCGCGATGGGCCGCTCTCCCTGATAGACCTTGATCTCCACGCTGGACTGGTTGTCGGCGGCGGTCGTGAAGGTCTGGCTCTTGCGCGACGGAATGGTCGTGTTTCGCTCGATGAGGTGCGTGAACACCCCACCGAGGGTTTCGACGCCCAGCGAGAGCGGGGTGACGTCAAGCAGCACGACGTCCTTGACCTCCCCTGCGAGGACGCCGCCCTGGATGGACGCTCCCATCGCGACGCACTCCATCGGGTCGACGCCGTGCTCGATCGGTCGGCCGACGGCCTGCTCCAGGAACTTCTGGACGATCGGCATCCGAGTCGGTCCCCCCACGAGCACGACCCGGTTGATCTGGTCCTTCGAGACCTTCGCATCCTTGATCGCCTGGTCGACGGGTGCCCGGCATCGGTCAACGATCGGTCGGACAAGCTCCTCGAGCTTCGCCCGGCTCATCGGCAGGGCGAGATGCTTCGGACCCTCGTTCGTCGCGGTGAGGAACGGGAGGTTGACCTGAGTCTCCATCGTGGAGGAGAGCTCGATCTTCGCTTTCTCCGCCGCGTCGCGGACTCGCTGCATGGCCATTCGGTCGGTGCGGATGTTCACCCCGGATTCCTTCTGGAACTCCGCGGCGATCCACTCCGTGATGGCGTTGTCCATGTCGGTGCCGCCGAGCTGCGTGTCGCCGCTCGTCGACATCACTTCGAAGACGCCTTCCCCGAAATCCATCAGGGTCACGTCGAGCGTCCCGCCGCCGAGATCGAAGACGAGGATCTTCTGGTTCTTGCCAGCCTTATCGAGACCGTACGCCAGCGACGCAGCGGTCGGTTCGTTGATGATCCGGATCACTTCGAGCCCCGCGATCGCCCCGGCGTCCTTCGTCGCCTGGCGCTGATTGTCGTTGAAGTAGGCCGGAACGGTGATGACCGCCTTCTCGACCTTGTCGCCGAGGAACGCTTCAGCGTCCCGCTTGATCTTCTGAAGCAGGAACGCCGAGAGCTGCTGGGGCGTGTACTTCTTTCCGTAGAGCGAGTACTGATAGTCGGTCCCCATTTTCCGCTTGAACGCGGTGACCGTCCCCTCGGGGTTGGAGATGGCCTGTCGGCGCGCGGGCTCCCCGACGATGAGCTGCCCGTCCTTCGTGAACGCGACGTAGGAAGGGAACGCCTTCCCTCCCCCCACGGTAGTCCCCTCGGAACTCGGGATGATGACCGGGCGCCCGCCCTCGAGTACGGCCGCAGCGGAGTTGCTGGTTCCCAAATCGATTCCAATAATCTTGGACATGGTGCTGTTCCCGGGACCCTCGCGGCACCGCCGCAGGAACCCGGTTTCCTTCGTGATAAGTTAGTAAGCGCTCATATAAAAAGATAGGCCTTCGCGCGATTTTGGGATTTTAATAAGACGTCCGATTTTACGTCAGGGACTTGATTCCATGCTCACTAGTTTCTTTCGGCTGAGCATCGAGGGTTTCGTCTTAGACTGTTTGGGGCGGCCCGTGCCGGTCGTCTCATCCTACCCGACCGACTGCTTCTCAAGTTTGGCCGCTCGGTTTGGATGATGCCGGGCAGGTTGCACCATGGGCAGTTCGGTATCAAAATCGGGCGAGCAGCCCGTCGAAGCAACGCGGGTCAGCAAATCGCGGAGGGTTTGGAGATCCCGATCGGTCCAATCCTCGAATTCCTTCCCGAGTTCTTGCATACCCGCCCTCCAGAGTTCCTTGAGCTTCTTACGTCCGCCCGAGGTCGCTTCCACAAGGACAACGCGTCGATCTGTTGCGTCCCGCTTGCGCGTGACGTAGCCGTCGGCCTCTAACTTGTCGAGCAAACCTGGGAGATTAGCTGTAGTCACTCCCATCACGGTGGCCAAGTCCTTCGACGAAGACCTTCCTCTTGCGGCGATTATGCGGAGCAGAAGCACCCTAGGGAACGTTACCCCGGCGGCAGCCATGCCCGCTCGGGTTCGCATCCGGAGAACTCGTCCCGCCCCACGGTGAGCCGCGAAGACCGCTTCGACGAGGTCTCGGCGATCCTTCTGCGAAGTCACGCCTACGTCAAATGGGGGGCGCTATTTGGCGACTGCGACTGGTTGCTATCGACCAAGTTATTGATTACTAAGTAGTTAGTCAATAAGTACCCCCGTGGTTTGGCTCGCGCTGTCGGGAGGGACGGGCAACTTGAGCGAAGCATCCTCACGCCCCGAGGCGAGTGGCGGCGGTCAGACCCTGCCCGGTGTCGTACCGGCGGCGGATGTGGTCATCGATGCTCGGGACTTGCGGATGGTCTACCCCGCTCAGAAGCAAGGGACCGCGGGCACCGTTGCGGTCGACGGCGTGAGCTTCAAAGTTCGGCGGGGAGAAATCTTCGGCTTTCTAGGACCAAACGGAGCCGGGAAGACGACTACAATCTCGATTCTTACGACGCTCCTACAGGCTACCTCTGGACAAGCATCGGTCGAAGGGGTCGATGTGCGAGCCGATCCTCATGCAGTGCGGAGGAAGCTGGGGCTTGTTTTTCAGAAGTCTACGGCTGACGAAGAACTCACCGGCCGTGAGAACATGGAGATCGAAGCAGGTCTCTACGGTCTTTCGGGACCCTCGGTGGACGTCCACATTGCCGAACTCCTGACCCAAATGGATCTCGCGGGGTCCGCGGATCGGTTCGTCAAGACGTACTCGGGGGGGATGCGCCGTCGGTTGGAGCTCGCGGTTGGGATGGTCCATCGTCCGAGGATAGTTTTCCTTGACGAACCGACTCTAGGTTTGGACCCCCAAGGTCGCGCGGGATTTTGGGCCTACATTCGGCATTTGCGAGACGTCGGGGGCCTCACCGTGTTCATGACGACTCATTACCTGGATGAGGCCGACCAGCTCTGCGACCGGGTCGGAGTTATCGACCACGGAAAAATCATCGCTTTAGGGACGCCAAAGGAGCTCAAGGATGGTGTGGGGGGCGACTCCCTCGAGGTTTCTACGGGGCCGGCCGGTCCGGACCCTTCGGCGGTCCTCAGATCTCTTCCCGGAGTCACTGAAGTCACTCGCAAGGGGGACGTCTACCGCGCCAAGTGTTCCAACGGAGAGTCGCTCGTTCCAAAGGCGGTTCGGGCCGCGGAGCAAGCAGGAATCGATATTGTCGGCGTTACGGTGATCAAGCCGACGTTGGACGAGGTTTTCCTTCAGCTTACCGGCCGCGCTTATCGGGAAGAGGGCGAGGTTGGTCAATCCAAGGGCTCGGCCGAGGAAAAATCGGGGGTGGCTTGATGCTGACCCCCGCGCGCTCCCTCATTCGCCGCGAGTATCTGCGATGGATTCGGGCGCCTACTTGGGTGATCTCGGGCTTGATGAGCCCGATTCTCTACTTGCTGCTCTTTGGGCAAGCGTTCGACCTCGGTAAGCTCCTCCCGCCCGGGACGCCGGCGAGCGCTCTGGCGTCGGTTCTGAACGGGGCGCCGAACTACTTCTCCTACTTTGCCGTCGGAATGGTTGCGTTCGCCAGCGTAACGGCGGCGATGTTCTCCGGCACAGGCATCATTTTTGACAAGCAGCTCGGAATTCTTCAGCGGACGCTCTCCACGCCGATTTCCCGCCGATCAGTCTTCTTGTCGGCGCTGACCTTCCGCGGGATCCTGACCTTGGTTCCTGCCTTCCTGGTCGTGGGATTCGCCCTGGTTCTTGCTCACGTTCCAAACGTCGCAGGGTTGAGTGTAGGTTCCGGAGTCGACGCGCTCGACGCGTTCCAGTTCCTGGCCGCGGCGTTGATATTGTCGATAGCATTCACGTCGCTCTTTCTCTCATTCGGCTTTGCCGCCCAGCGAATTGAGAGCTATTTCGGAGTCGTCACGATCCTCCAGCTTCCGATCCTTCTCACATCGAACGCGATGTACCCTGTCAGCATCATGCCCCAGTGGCTCCAGTACGTCGTCGGAATCAACCCAATTTCGCTCGCGGTCAATGTGATGCGAATCAGCCTCTTCGGTCCGGGCGGCTATCCGTACTCTGTCGGAGTCTACCTTCTCGGTCTCCTAGCATGGGCCGCCCTGTTTCTATCCATGGCCTTGTTTCTGGCATCTCGAGCCCTTAGGTCCGACATCGCCCCCAAGGGTTCCGCCCTGTCTCAGGCGCTGGCGGAGTGAGGGTGATGGCCGTGAGCTTTCGTTCGCGGATTCCGGCGGGATTTGACCCCCCCGCAAGGTATCAGTTCGAATTCATCGAACGTCGCCAGGAGACCCCCACGACAGCATCATTTCGGTTTTCGACTGAGGGAACGGGATTCGTTTATCGTTCGAATCAGGCAGTCCGAGTGATTCTCCCGGGAGTTCGCGACCCTTGGGGCCCCGCTCGAACGTTCTCCCTTTCTTCGAGCCCCAGCGAGGAGGGCGTGGCTCAGATTAGTGTCAAGCTGACCGACTCCCCTTACAAGACGGCGTTGAACGCCCTCGAACCCGGGTCACGGGTTGTCGCGCTCGGCCCCGTGGGCGACCTCCTTTACGATCGCTCGCGCGATTCTCTGTTCATCGCTGGTGGAATCGGAGTCTCACCTTTTCGAGGTATGATTCGGTACGCCTATGACCTCGGGGAACACCCCAAGATTGTTCTGCTCTATTCAGCCCGTACTGCTGAGGAGTTCGCGTTCAAATCCGAGATCGACAAGCTATCGGAAGCTGACCCCAAGATCGAGGTTCGATACACCATCACTCGCCCGAAAGAGTCCCGTCAACTGTGGGAAGGGCGCGTCGGGCGCTTTGATGAGACCACCATTCGGGCCGGGCTGAAAAACCTACATCATCCGAAGGTGTTTGTGGTGGGAACGCCGGAAATGGCGTTGGCGACTCTAGACCTTCTCCGCCTTCGGATGGGCGTGGTAGAAGACGACCTGGAATACGAGTTCTTTCGAGGGTATTGAACATGAAGCGCGACACGAGTTGGGATTGGCAGAGGTCTACGAACGCAGGACTGGATCTCAAGGGCAGGCGCATTGCGATTGTAGGGGGCACTGGAGGCGTAGGTCGAGGCTTCGCCCACATCCTAGCCTCACGGGGTGCTCAGGTCATAGTGGTCGGACAAACCTTCCGAGACGCCGGCGTTCCGAATATCGAGTTCGTCTCTGCCAACCTCGAGTCGATGCGGGAGGCGGACCGGATTGGCAAGACCCTCCCCGCCGAGGACCTCGACCTGGTCCTCCTCACCACCGGTATCTTCGCAGCTCGGAAACGCCAGGTGACCGAGGAGGGCCTCGAGCGTGACATGGCTGTAAGCTTCCTCAGCCGCCTGGTCATTGTCAGAGAGATTGCGGGGAGGCTGGGGCGGAATCGGCCGGCGACGGGAATCAAGCCCCGGATTTTCGTCTGGGGATATCCCGGGACGGGGCGCTCTGGTACCCCTGAAGACTTGAACGCGGAACAATCCTATAGCATGTGGCGCGCCCACATGAACACTGTCGCTGGTAACGAGATGCTCGTCCTCCAGGGCGCGAAGCGATATTCCGGCATCGAGATATTCGGCATGAGTCCGGGCATCCTGGCCACCAACATTCGAAGCAACATGCGCAAGAAGCCTGGGAGTGGGGGATTCATGGAGTGGTTCATCTCCAAGACGAACCCCACTCCGGACGAGTATGCTGAGCGGATCACTCCGCTACTGTTCTCGCCAGGCTTGGCAGGGCATTCCGGCGCGATCTTCGACCGAAAGGGCAATCCGTCCCTCCCGTCACCCAAGCTTACGGATTCCGCCTACGCTCGGGCCTTTCTTGCTGACTCGGAGGCCCTGGTGGCAAGGGCGCTCAAGGGATAGCGCCCGGCGGGGTCGTTTTCCTTCACAGGGCGTCTATCTAAATCATAGGCCGGGGTCTTCTGGACCAAAAATCCCAAAGCCCCTAAGCGCTCCCCGAGCGCAGGTCGATATCGAGGGGAACCCTCGTCTTGCGTCGGTCGCGAATTTCTGGTCTCCCTGGTCGAGCGGCCTGGCGTCTGCCGGCCAAGCGTTCAGCCGTGGCTCGACCCGGCGCCCGGTTCCGAGGACGGGCCGCAAACCGGTCGGGACCGGGCCCTCGCCGTTGTCCTTCGCCGGATGGATGGCGCGGCGCTTTGTAGCCGGAGCCCCCTTCGCCGACGTGCGCGGGTCGGTGGCCGCAGGCGGGGAGGGGAATGCCGGGCTCCCCCCTGCGGTCTTTTTCGATATGGACGACACGATCTTCGACCACTCCCTGACGTGCCGCCGGGCGCTCGCCCTACTGAGGCAGGACGCGGGCGCGCTGAGCGGCCGACCCCTTGACGAGGTCTGGCACGAGTACTCTCGCCTCCTCGAAGCGGTGCAGACCGACGTCCTGGCGGGCCGAGTCTCTGTCGGAGCGGCTCGGGCCGAGCGATTCCGCCTTCTCGCGGAGTTCTGCGGTGCCCCAATCTCGACGGCGGCCGCCGCGGAATATTCTCGACGGTATCGCGAACACTATCAGCACCTTCGCCGCACGGTCCCCGGTATTCGCCCGGTGTTGGAACGCCTCCACGGGAGGACGGTCGTCGGGATCGTCACCAACAACCAGGTCGCGGAGCAAGAAGAAAAACTCGACCACTTCGGACTGCGCCCCCTCGTCGACTTCATGGTCGTCTCGGAGGGAGTCGGGGTCGCGAAGCCCGAGCCGAGGATCTTCGAGCTTGCGCTCGAGCGAGCGGGCGTTGCGCCGGAGGAAGCGGTCATGATCGGCGACTCGTGGACCAGCGACGTGGCGGGGGCGCGGAGGGCCGGGATCCGTCCCATCTGGTTCAACCGCTTCCATCTCGAGCGGCCCGAGCCGTGGCCCGTCCTCGAGCTCACCTCCTACCGCGGACTGGCCCGAGTCGAGGCGGCTATTGCGGGTCGGAGGGGGAGAAGAGAACCCCCCCATGCGAAGGGGCCAGCGTCCGCATTATAACGGACGCGCTGTTGCGCGGGCGATGGCCGGAGAC
>JASHUP010000071.1 GCA_030039915.1 Thermoplasmata archaeon
CCCGACGCGACCGCCCTCAGGTTGAGGTCGATGTCTTCGGCCGTGATGAACCGGGGGTCGAAGCCTCCGAGCCGGTCGAACAGCTCGCGCCGGTAGGCGAGGTTGCACGAGGGGTAGGTCACGTCGTAGCCGCTCTGGAACAGCTCGACCCGCTCGAGGTAACGGAACCGCTCGTTGCCGACGATCACGGTCCGGCCCGCGACGACGGGGGAGTCCGCGAGGCGCGCCCGAAGGTGCTTCAGCCACTGCGAGTCGGCGAAACAATCCCCGTCGATGAACGCGACCCATTCCCCTCGGGCCTGCTGCACTCCGACGTTCCGGCCGATCCCCCGCGAGCCGGGGTGCTCGAAGACCCGGAGGATCCCCGGGTGTCGGGACGCGAACGCCTCCGCGGCTTCCCGGGTCCCGTCCCGGCTCTGCGCATCGACGAGGACGACCTCGAACGGAGGCTCCTGGACCGCCAGGCTTTCGAGGAGCGCACCGACGTGCGCTGCTTCGTTGCGGACGGTGATGACGACCGAGATCAGAGAGGGGTGAGCGGGATTACTTCCCAATGTCCATCACGACGACGTCCTTGACCGCTCGCATGCTCTTGAAGGGGAGCACGAGCCGGCCCGACGCATCGCTCTGAAAGAGGCGTTGTTCCACGTCTTCGCTCGGGGTCACGAGGACGTGGGCGATCCCGCCCGTCAGCGTATCGACGACGAAATTGTCGATCATGCCCAGGATCTGTCCGTCGTTCGTCATCACGGTCTTTCCTCGGAGTTCGGTGAGGAACTTGCGCATAGGGAGGGGCCTCGGCCGCCGATGGCGGGGGCGCGTATTTAACCGTTGGTGGGAACTGGAAGCGTACGCGCGCCGTCCCCGGCGTCCGCCGGCCGGCGAGCGTGGTTCCGGCACTCCGCGTGCCGGCAACGCTTATATGAGCCACCCGGGTCGAGGGCCCTCCGCCTATGGCCCATCCCATTCCTAAGGAGAATTCCGAGCTCGTTCGGCTCGTCGTCGAGCTGCGCCGCGCGGCGCGGACCCATTCGGCGCCGATCTGGGCGTCGGTCGCGGACCGTCTCGAGCGACCCCGGCATCAGCTGACGCCCGTCAACGTCGGCCATCTCGAACGGCTGACGGAGGCGGGGGAGACGGTCGTGGTCCCGGGAAAGCTCCTCGCCGAGGGCCCGTTGTCGAAGCGATTGACGGTCGCCGCGTTCGCGTACTCGAAGGAAGCGCGGGCGAAGATCCACGCGGCCGGCGGGGTCGCGATCAGCGTGCACGACCTCGTGAAGGTGAAGCCCGACGGGGCGGGGGTACGGATCTTTGGCTGACGCTCCGAAGGACGGGCCCACGGTCGTGGACGCGAGCGGCCTCGTGCTCGGCCGGGCCGCGAGCCTCATCGCGAAACGCCTCCTGAACGGAGAGTCGATCGTGGTGGTGAACGCGGAGCAGAGCGTCGTGACCGGAGAGCGTTCTCAGGCGATCGCCCACTACACGGCGGCGCGTGCGCGGGGCTCGGTCCGCAGCGGGCCCCACTTTCCCCGGTACCCCGACCGGATCTTCCGGCGCACCGTCCGCGGCATGCTCCCGCACCTGCAGACCCGCGGCCGGGTCGCGTTCCGTCGGCTCGAGGTGCACATCGGCGTTCCGCCCGAGTACGTCGGAAAGCCGACCGAGACCCTCGAGGACGCGCGGGCGCGCCCGACCCTTCGCCCGCCGGTCACGCTCGCCGAGATCACGAAGCTCCTCGGAGCCCGGCTATGAAGGCCCCGCGCGTGGTCCTCACGACCGGGAAGCGCAAGGCCGCGGTCGCGAGGGCGACCGTCCGAAAGGGGATCGGTCTCGTCCGCTACAACGACCGCCCGCTCGAACTCGTCGAACCCGAGCTGATCCGTCAAAAGGTCCAGGAACCGCTCCTCATGGTCGGCGACCGAACGAAGAACCTCGACATCACCGTCCGGACCTCGGGCGGAGGGTTCATCGGCCAGGCTTCGGCGGCCCGCACTGCGGTCGCCCGCGGCCTCCTCGCGTGGCTCGAGGACGACCAGCTCCGCGAGATGTTCAAGCACTACGACCGATCGCTCGTCGTGAACGACCCGCGCCGCAAGCTGCCGAAGCGCCCCGGCGGTCGCGGGGCCCGCAAGCGACGGCAGAAGTCGTACCGCTGACGAGAGGGTCCACGATTCCATGACGATGATGGTGCCGGTCCGCTGCTTCACCTGCGGGGCGGTCATCGGTCAGCATTGGGACGAATACCGCGAGCGGACCGCTCGCGGCGAGCCCGCCGGGGCGGTCCTGGACGCGATCGGTCTCCACCGCTACTGCTGCCGGCGGATGCTGCTCACCCACGTCGATCTCCTCGACGAGGTCGGCCCGTACGGCTGAGCTCCGCCGTCCCGCTCCCTCGCGATCGTCTCCGCGAGCCGCCGGGTTCGGAAAGGAAGAGAGGAAAGGGTTCGCCACGCCCGGGGACGGGGGCGCCTACTTCTCGTCGTCCTCGTCGTCGTCGTCTTCGTCGCTCGCGCGCTTCGAGCGCTCGAGGCCCGAGCGGCTCGTGCCGCCGGCCTTCGCCCCGCTCTTACCGGTGCGGCGGCGGTAGTAGAGGATGAGCAGCAGGATCACCACGACCACTGCCACGCCGATCGCCGCGTACTCGAGGAGCACGGTCGTCGAGTTCGGGGAGATCGTGATCCCGATCGGACTCGCCACGTTCGGTCCACCGTGGTACGAGCCCGAGAACTCGTTCGACGCGGTCGCGTTCGCGTAGAGGTTGTAGTTCCCGGTCCGCGCCGGTGTCCACGTGATCTCGGCCCGCACCGTCTTGTTGAAGGCGAGGCTGGAGACGACACCGGTCGCGAACGACGTCGTGTTGATGACGTTCGCCGAGGTGTAATTGTAGAACTTCACGCTGGTCGGCGAACCGGCGATGGTGATCTGGCTACCGGAGCCGCCCGCGGAGAGCAGGTAGAAGACGACGCGGACGTTCTGCGCGACCGACTTCGCACCGCCCCCGACCGTCACATTCACCCAGAACGTGTACGTGGAGCCCGCGGTGAGACTCGTTGGGCCGGTGAGGTTGGTCGCCGACATGATCGGCGTCGTGGTCGTGTTCTGCGAGACCGTGAGCGGGGCGGTCGTGTAGCCGGTGTTGCGGTTCCGGTCGGTCACGGTCAAGTTCACCGTGTACGCGGTCGAGGAGGCGGGCAGCCAGACCGACGGGTAGGGCTTCACCGTGGTCACGTTGAAGCCGTAGTGGATCGCGGAATTCTGCGAGTTCGTGACGAGCCAGTAGTACTTCACGATCGAGCCGTTGTGCGGGTCGCTCGCGTTCGCCCCGTTGAACAGCACCTTCGCGGAGAGGTTCGAGCCCGCGACCAGCCCGCTCCCCGATACCGGCGTGAGGGAGGGGGTCAGCAGCTGGATCGCGGCGACCGGCTTCTCCGTGTCGTTTACGAGGAGGTCCAGCGTCGTGACCGCCGACTGACCGGTACCGGACCAGACCGTCAGCGTGAGGTTGTACTGCCATCCGAGGAACGGCACCGACATGCCTCCTACCGTGCCCGAGCTGAGGTAGTAGCCGGCTCCCAGGAACTGGTACGTGAAATTCTGCCAGAAGTTCGCGCCCTGGGCCACCGAGTAGTTCGCGGTCTTCGAGAAACCGCGCGAGCTCGTGAGCACGAACGACGCCACCGAGACCACGCCCGGGACCGTCGCGGTCGGACTGACGGTCGCGGTGCTCGCGCTCGCGTTGAAGTGCAGCACCGTGCCCCAGTTGATGAACACGTACGGCGTCGATCCCGCGGTCTTATTCTGCGCCGCCGTCGAGTTCGCGAGGATCTTCGCGGTCACGGGTCCCTCCGCCACCCAGACGTGGAACGTGGTCGAGTTCGTGATGCCGCCCGAGCTCGTCACCGTGAGCTTCCCGGCGAGGGGGGTCGAGCCGCTCGCGGTCGGGAACGTGAAGTTCGTGGTCGGCGTGGTCGTCGTGCTCGAGAACGATCCGACCGTCCAGGCGAACTTGGTGCCGTTCGTTCCCGCGGGATAGAGGGAGTGGAGGGCGCTGAACGTGACGTTCTGCCCGACTCCGACCTCGACGGTGTAGTTCCCTTCGGTGCTGTTGAGGACGTTGTGGCTCGAGAACGCGAAGTTCGAGACCGTGGCGTTGACGATCGGGGTCAGGGCCGAGTACTTCACGATCGAGAACGAGGCGCTCCCGACGAGCGAGGTGCTGGGCAGCGACTGGAGCGTGAAGCTCGTCCACGTCCCGCCCTCACCGGCGGCCGCGAGACGGGTCGAGGTCGGCGCCTGGGCGTTCGCCGCGAGCACGAAGCCCGCGGGCAGCACGACCGTGTAGTTGAAGACGTCCGAGCTCGACGCGGGGTGATTGAAGCCGAACGCGATCGAATACGTCGAGCTGTTCTTCGCGATGCTGCCGTTGAGCGTGTAGCTGTTGGACCACGTGTATGTGAGGCTCGCGCTCGTCCCGAGGCCGCAGGAGCCCGAGCAGGTCGACGACCAGCTCGCGAGGTTCTGCGGGGAGGTCGGTCCGACGAAGCCGGTGCCGTTGACCGACGTTGCGGCCTGAACGGCCGGGAAGAACGGCCCGGTCGAGTTCACGAACGAGGCAACCGTAGACAGTGAGCTGCTCGAGAACGCGATCGAGTGGTCGAAGTCGAGGCCCAGCTGGGCCCAGAGCTGGCCCACCGAGGCGTTCGGGAGGTTCGGGAAGACGGTGTCGTTCCCGAGCGAGGCGATCGTCTGGACCCCGAGGGTTCCCTTTCCGGTCGAGGTGTTGAGCGCCGAGAAGTTGAGGGTCGTCTGATAGCTACCGCGCTGGCTCGAAGTCAGCGGCGAGACGAGGACGTTCTGCTGGACGGGCGTCGCGCTCGAGACCGTGAGCGGGTACCAGGCCGTCCCGTACCCGATCGACGAGAGGATCACGTCGAACGATTGCGAACCGCTCACGAACCCTGCCGGATAGGTGCCCGCCGAGTAGTAGCCGCCCACGGGCGTCGGGCTCGTGTAGAGGTAACTGTTCGTGGGGTCCCACAACGTCACGTTGCCGGCGGTGGGGACGTGCGCGGACGGGTTCGAGGCGAGGTTGACGTACCCCGAGACGATGTAGCTGTTGATCATCGGGTTGACCGCCACCGGCGTACGGTTTTGGATCGTCACTTCGGTGAGGTTGTACTGGATGGACGGTCCCGGAAGGGTCGTCTTGAGCACCCACGGACCGTGGAGCGGCACTGCGAGGGTGAACTTTCCGCTCGCCGACGTCGTGTTGTTCACGAAGACGAACCCATCGTAGTTCGGGTCGAGGAGCGCCACGTTGGCGCCCGGCTCGGTCTCGGCGCCGGAGTAGACGGTGCCGGTGATCGTTCCCGTGTACGGCAGGATGGACACTCCGGTCAGGATCGTCGGATAGGTCGAGGTCGTGAGGGCGCTCGCGTTCTCAAACTGGAAGACCGGGTTCTGGTTCGATGGCAGCACCGCACACTGGTAGTACGGCTTCGCGGGATTGCAGCCGGGGATGCTGACGTTGCCCTGCGGCGGCACCCAGACACCCCAGTAGCCGGGGACGAGGGCTCCGCCGGTGCTGCCGGTCGTGAAGGTGAACTGCCCGCTCGAGCCGGTGACCGTCGTCGCGAAAGTCTGGCCCGTGGCCCGGGAAACGAGGTCGACTTGTACCCCCGCCGGAACAGGGGGCGGCGAAGACCCAGTCCCCTGTTCCACGTAGCCCGTCAACGTGTAGTTCGCTGACGAACCGGCCTGCGCCCCGGCGATCGCCGCCAGTGAACTCGTCACCAGCGCGACCAGTACCAGGACCCACAGGGCGGCGCGGTACTGCTCTCGAACCAACTGTTTCACATCTCCCGTTTTGGCGGCCTCCTATCGGAGGCGGCGCGCCGAACTTGGCCCTGCTACTTATAGCTTGCTTTACCGAGCCGCCGCGCCCTGCGTCGACGACGCAGACTAGCGGTAGATGGCTTCGACCGGCTCCTCGCGGCGACGCGCGACCCGCTCGCGGAGAAGGTGGCGCTCGAACTCCTCGTAGAACTTCAAACTCTCCGAATCGACCGAGGGCCGGACCTGCTTGAGCGCGGTCTCAAAGTGGGCCCGGGTCACCTTCGACGCCTTCAGGCTCTCGCGGATGGCCGTGAGGCCGGCCTCCCGACAGAGCGCCGCGAGGTCGCTTCCGACGTACCCCTCGGTCCGCGTCGCGAGCGCGTTCACGTCGACGTCTTCCGCGAGCGGCATCGCTCGGGTGTGTACTTTCAGGATCTCGAGCCGCCCCG
>JASHUP010000072.1 GCA_030039915.1 Thermoplasmata archaeon
CTGACGGGGACACCTGTCTTCCGCGCTACCGCGGGTTGGGAAGTCAGGTAGCGAAGACCCGCGAGTTCGCCCGGGCGCTCACTCGAGCGCGAGCGCTCGCCGATGAGCAGCGACTGACCGCCGTCGCGATCCTCCGACGGGAGGGAGAATTGTGTGCGTGTGAGATCCAGGCTGCCCTCGGTCTCACCCACGCGACCGTGAGCCACCACATGTCGGTCCTGACCGAGGCCGGTATCGTGCACGCCCGCCGGCGTGGGAAGTGGATGTACTACCGGTTGATGCCCGGCGCGGTCCCGGAGGGTCTGTGACCGAACCCCCGGCGGCCGAGGAGCGGCTGCGCCAGTCGGTCCGCGATCGCTACGGAGGCATCGTCCGCACCGAACGTTCGGGGTGCTGCGGCGAGAACGGGTCCCCCTGCGGATGCGACACGTCCCGAGCTTCAGCTCCGGACGGTTCGACGGATTGTTGCACTACCGAGTACACCTCCGCCGACCTCGCGGCTATTCCCGAGGGAGCGAACCTCGGCCTGGGATGCGGGAATCCCACTCAGCTTCTGTCGCTACGACCCGGCGAGGTCGTTCTCGACCTCGGCAGCGGCGCGGGCGTCGATTGCTTCGTCGCCGCCCGTCACGTCGGGCCCTTCGGACGAGTGATCGGCGTGGACATGACCCCGGAAATGGTCTCCAAGTCCCGCGCCCTCGCCCGCGCGAGCGGTCGGTCGAACGTCGAATTCCGCCTCGGCGAGATCGAGCACCTCCCCATCGAGGACGCGTCGGTCGACGTGGTGCTTTCGAACTGCGTCATCAACCTCGTACCGGACAAAGCCCAGGTCTACCGGGAGGCGTTTCGGGTGCTTCGCCCCGGCGGGCGGCTCGCCGTGGCGGATGTGCTCGCGACGCGCCCCATCCCCCAGGAGATACGCAATGACCCTGAGAGTTGGGCATCCTGCTCCTCCGGAGCCCTCACCCGGGAAGAGGTCTCCGAGCGGCTGCGGGCGGCGGGTTTCGATTCGATCGAAGTGACAACGCACGCGGACCGAGCGCCGACCGAGTCGTTGGCCGCTCAGGCGGAGATTGGGGTCGTCGCCGGAGAGGTCCGAGCGACGAAACCCCGAAACCATCCGACATGACGACCCCGAAACTGGTCCTGTTCATCTGCGTCGGCAACGCGGGCCGATCGCTGATGGCCGAGGCGATGTTCAACGCGAACCCGCCCGAAGGATGGACCGCGACCTCCGCCGGGACGAACCCCGCGGCGGCCGCGAACCCCCGGACGGGACCGATGCTGCGCGAGATCGGTGTCGACCCTCCGGCCCATCCTCCTCAATTGCTCACCCGGGAAACGATGGACCGCGCACGGGTGCGGGTCACGATGGGGTGCCTCGATGACGCGAGTTGCCCGGCCCACCTCAAGACCCTCGAGCTGAGGGACTGGGCGCTACCGGACCCGAAGGACCTCGATGACGACGGATTTCGTCAGGTCCGAGACCGCATCGCGGGACTCGTGCGCGGTCTTCGCACCGAACTCGTCCTGTCGGACCGGCGGGCCGCCACGCTTCCACGGAGCCCGCCGCGGTGACCCAAGGGCTCGCGCGGAGGCTGGTCGCGGAAACGGCGGGCACCGCGCTCCTGGTCGGGGTCGGCACCGGGTCGATCGTCCTCGCTGCCCGCGCGGGCGGCGTCCCTACCTGGGAGCTGGCGGTCGCATGGTTCGTCGCGGTCCAGCTCCCCATCGTCCTGTTCGTCGGGGTTTCCGGTGCCCATCTCAACCCCGCCGTCACCCTCGGGCTCGCCGTGAGCGGTCGGGTCGCCTGGAGCGAGGTGCCGGAGTACGTGCTCGGTCAGTTCGCGGGCGCGTTCCTCGGGTCGGCCGCGGTCCTCCTTCTCTTCGGCAACGCGGCCCATCTCGGAAGCACGACCCCGTCGGTCGGCCTCGGCGTCGCGTTCGTCGCCGAGGCCGCGTTCACCGCCACGCTCCTCGCAGCGGTCTTCGTACTGGCCGACTTCGGGGAGGGGGCGTTCCGCTGGCGACTCGCCGGACCGCCGCTGGCCGTCGGAATCTCAACGTTCGTCATCGGCCCCCTTACCGGGAGTTCCCTCAACCCGGCCCGGACGATTGCCCCCGCGGTCCTGTCCGGGACGTTCACCGACCTGTGGGTCTACCTTACCGCCGTGCCGCTCGGGGCGTTCCTCCTCGGGCTCGCCTGGCGGCCTCGGTCGGTCGACCTCAGAGACCGGGGGCCGGGACGCATCGACGTGGACCGTTAGTTTCCGCCGCGCTATCCCCGCGGTCGATTCACGGGACCGTGAAGACGATCCGCGTCTCGCCTCCGACCGCGCTCCACGCTCGCTCCACGTCCGACAACGGGCGGGCTTCCGCCCGGTAACGAAATCGACCGGCCACGAACGCCCGGAAGAACTCGCCAATGGCCGCGACCAGATCCGGATAGGTCGAGCTCCCGAGCCCGGTACCGATGATCTCGACCCCGGAGCTCCGCAGCTTGGCCCCTTCGAGCGTGATGGTCGGTCCGGCGAGCGTGCCGATCTGGACGAAAGTGATTCGGGAGGACCCTCGAGGCCCATCGGGCCCACCGAGCGCGTTCAGGATCGTTTCCGCGGTCGAGCCCCACAGATAGTCCAGCACCACGCCGACCTCCCACTCGCGCGCCTCCTTCCGAATCCGTTCCACGAGCTCGGTCTCGGGCTCGCGGAGGGAGAGCACGACGTCGGCGCCGAGCTCCCGGAGCGAAGCGAACTTCGCCTCGTCCCGGCCCGTCGCGATCACCGCCCGTGCGCCGAGGTGCTTCGCGACCTGGATGGCCATCTGGCCCGCCGCGCCGGTGGCACCGTTCACGAGGACCGACTCGCCCGGCCGAAGGGGAGCCCGGCGGGTGAGAGGGACCCAGCACGACATCCCCGAGAGTGCCGTCGCGGCGGCCGCGACGTCGTCCATCCCGTCGGGAATAGCGGTCGTGAACTCGGGCTTCGTCGGAGCCCGCTCGGCCATCGTCCCAAACGGCGGACGAACGAACGAGAAGTAGAGCCGGCGGCCGTCCGCCGCTCTTCCGACTCCGTCGACCCCGATCACGAAGGGAGGCCGGGCGTCGACGCTGTAGTGCCGGCCGGTGGCCCGTGAGACGACCAGCCGGCTGACGCCGGCCGCGCTGACGGAGATCAACAGCTCCCCCGGCTTCGCTACCGGGTCGTCAAAATCGTCGTAGACCGGCGGTTTTCCGACCTCGCGGACGATCGCTGCTTTCATCCTGGCCGCTGCTCCTTTCGAACCCGGGTCCCCACCCGGCCTGCCATGGCTCTCGCGGGCCGGCGGCCGTCTACTTCGAGTTCCTTGCGAACTCGCGGATTCCGGCCGAATCCTCGTTGTAGGCGTTCTCCCACGCGGCGCGGACCATCGGCTCGAGCTGAGCTGCGGGGACCGCGGACGACTGCATGTCCGCGTAGATCGATACCTCGGTCTTCGCCCCGTGAGGGGTGTAGACCGTCATCATCTTGGATCCCGTCAGCGGGCCTTCCACCGCCTCGGAGACCATTCCGAGCGGCGGAAAGACCGTGATCCGGTTCGCGACCTTGACCCAGTTGCCGCCCATGTTCTGCTCCCACGAGACGACAAAGGAGGTGTCCGTGAGCGGTTTCATGGCACGGTTCCGCGTGCCCTTGTGCGCGCCCCCGTGCGCTTCCGGGCTCTGAAGATACTTCCAGATGACATCGAGCGCTGCGTCAAACTTGCTTCCCTCTTGGTCGTTGATTCGGGCCATGCCATCCGCAGCTCGCGCCGCTACATGAGCGCGTTCCGCGGGAACGGAGGGATTCGGTGCACCGTCCCACCCGTCGGGGACCCGCGATCGTCAGAGACCCAGGACCAGTCGCAGCTCTCGGATCAACGACTTGCGAGCGTCGGTCTCCTGGCCCTGCAGCATCCGCTGAAGAACGGTGCCCTCGAAGAGGCTGAGCACGATCTCGGTCACCGCGACGGGGTCCCGCATTTTGGGAATGCGCCCTCGCTGTTCGAGCTGCTTGAGGAACCCGAGCAACAGCTTGGAATCGTCGCGTCGATCCGCGAGCAACGCACGTCGGACCGCCGGGTCGCTCGCGGCCTCCACCACCAGTTCGTGGAAAACCGCCGGGTCGACCTCGCCCGAAAAAACCTGATCGAGCGAAGCGGCCATCCCCTCGGCCACGTCGCCCGCCTCCAGAAGACCCTGCCACCCCCCGAGCAGCTCGTCCCGGGCACGCGCCTGGATCGCCACGAGGAGGTCGACCTTGGTCGGGAAGTAGAGGTAGATCGCGCCCTTGCTGACGCCGATCTCCTTCGCGATATCGTCCATGGTGGCGCTGCGGAACCCTTTCCGGCGAATGAGGGTCCGCGCGGCGTCGACGATGCGGGCTCGTGCCTGCGCCTTGTATTCGGGAACTACCTTCGGCATTTCACGGGAGGGCGGGGGGACCTCGCCGTCCTCGGACCGGCCGCGACGTATTTCAACCTTCTTGCCCCCGGCTAACTGACTAAAAGATTTTATATTGACTAGTAGTCACTATTCCAGCACACGACAGGAGTGACCATGCAGCGCGAAGCGGAATCCCAGGGCATCGAGGGGCCGGTACCGACCCCCTCCAGCGCCTCGGCCGCCGGTACCACCGCCGCAACGTATCTGACCGGCATCACCAGCGTGCTGGTGCTGGTCGGTGTGTTCTTCGCGTTGCTGATGGGGGGGATGGACGCGCTCGTCGTCTCGACGGTCCTCCCGAACATCGCGAGCGACCTCCACCAGGTGGACGGCGTGACGTTCGTCGTCAGCGCCTACCTCATCTCGTCGACCCTCGCGATCCCGATCTTCGCGCGGCTCTCCGACATCACGAGCCGGCGCAACGTTCTGCTCATCGGCCTCACCATCTTCATCGTCGGCTCCGCCCTCGCGGGTCTCAGCCAGAATCTTAGCGAACTGATCCTCTTCCGGGGAGTCCAGGGATTCGGCGGAGGGGGAATCTTCCCGGTCGCGATCGCCATGGTCGGGGTTCTCTACCCACCCGCCACGCGGGCGAAGGTCGTGGGCTTTTTGAGCGGGGCGGCTGGACTCTCGATCGTCCTCGGACCCCTTCTCGGGAGCTACATCGTTTCGGTCACGACTTGGCGCTGGGTGTTCTACATCAATCTCCCGTTCGGGCTCGTCGCGTTGGCCATCCTCTTCGTTGCCCTGGGACCTCTCCGGCCGACGACCCCGGGGCGGTTCGACACTCCCGGCGCCGTCCTGCTCTCGAGCTGGGTCGGCAGCCTGATGTTCGCCCTCGTGCAGGTCTCGGACGCGGGGTGGGCGT
>JASHUP010000073.1 GCA_030039915.1 Thermoplasmata archaeon
CATAGAACGGGTCGGCGTTCGTGATCTCCGGCGAGAGAGGCCCACCGCCGACCGGGTGCAACCAGAGCACACCCCGATGTCCGACGGTCGCTCGCACTTCGGCCCGGATCCCCTCTGACGCGAGGAGGTCGGCTCCGGTCAGGCCCCGCGCGAGCTCGACGGACTCATTCGTTCCGAGAGACCGTCCGACCCGGGAGTCCAGAACGGTTCCGTCTCCGTCGATGGTCGCGAAGTTGAGACGGAGCGCGACGTCCCCCGGCACGAGCGGGAGTTCCACTCCGAGGGCCTCCAGCACGCCGCGACCGGGAGAATCGTGCACGGGGTCGTACCCGAGCAGCGCGAAGACCCCCGCGTCGGATTCGGGAGCGATACCCGCCCCGACGACGACCACGTCCCCCAGCACACCGGCCCCGGCGAGTCCGTCCAGATGGGGCGTCGCGGCCGCCTCGACCGGGCTACGTCCTCCGGTGGCCGGATGAGGGCGATCACCGAGTCCGTCGAGGACGATCAGCGCGCGCGAGACCGTTGCCGCCGCCGCAGGACTCGCCGTCGTTGCCATCACCTAATAAAGGGAGGCCGACCTGCCCTCCCGTTCCGTGGCGCAACAACCGAAGGGCGGCATTAGGCGTTTTCTCTCGACCCCCCTGGGTCTCGTCGTCCTCGTCGCGCTCGCCCTTGGTCTGGTCTTCCTGACGTACGTCTACGTCTCCGTAATCATCGCCATTCCCGCGCTGCTCCTCTTCGGTCTCGCGGTGCCGATCTGGTGCGGCGTCAAACGCCCGCGGTTCCTCGCGCTCCTCGGCCTCGTGGTCGTGGTCGCCGTCGCCCCGATCGCGACGATCGTCTTCACCCAGGAGATCATGTCGCCGGTCCCGCTGGCGAGCTCCGGCGCGGGCAGCCCGTACTCGCACGGCCTTCCGGTCATGGTGAACGCGGGCGTCCACCCGTTCAACGGCGGGACGGCCACGAATTTCACCTGGCAGGTGACGATCAATCCCGCGAACGTTTCGATCGGGAATACGACGCCCGTCTGGTTGAATCTGTACATCAGCACCTGCCCGGGAGCCACCGGAAACAACTCGCCGTACTGCTCGGCCCCGTATTCGCTCATCATCCTCAACTACACGAACGCGTCCGGTGGCCACTCGCTGCCCAACACGACCTCGCCGTACACCGTCTCGTTCCATTACCGGATCGGCACGACGGGGATCTGGGACTGGCAGATGGGCATCTTCACGAAAAATACGACGACGGGAAAGCCGTACTTCCAGCTCCTGGTCGGCGATCCGACCTACAACGGCATCGAGGGCCCGGTGATCGGTGGCTTCTACGTCGTCTACGCCGAGCTCATCTCGACGGTCTTCTTCCAGGACCTATTGTTCCTGGGGGCCCCGTTCTTCTTCTCGTTGCTCATCTACATGCTGTTCAAGAACCGGGAACGGCGCCGGAAGGAGGCCCAGCAGCGAGCGATGGGACCCGTCTCGTCGACGGGGGAATCTTCCGGAGGAGCCCCCTCAGCTCCCGACGCCAAGGGAGCACCTCTCCCGTCCTCGCAGCCGCCCCCCGGCACGTCCAGCGCCCCGCCGTCGACCGCGTCCGCCGCAGAGGAGCTCAACTGCCCCAAGTGCAACGCCGTGGTCTATACGGGCGAAACGACCTGCTGGAAGTGCGGGGCCGCCCTTCCCTCCACCACCGGAACAAAATCCCCCGGGGCTTCTGGCTGACCTGACCGCGACCGACCTGCTCGAAGACGGCCCTTCGGCGAGGACGCGGGGCTGGAATTCTGCCGAAGTACGGGGCGACGAGCGCCGGAGCGCTCAGCTACGGACGAACGCAAACGTCGCGGTCTGCCCGCTCGTGATGTCGATCACTTCGAACAGATAGGTCCCCGCCGTGGTCTGAGTCGGGACCGTGTACGCGCACACGAAACCGCCGGCGGAAGTGATGACGACCGTGTTCGTGCCAGTGATGGTCCCGCTCGAGCAGCTCGACGGGGTGATGACCGCGCCGTTGTACCAGAGCTGGACGGTGGAGCTGACCGCAAACCCGGCGCCCGTCATCGTGACCGCGGTCGCGGTGCCGTGCGCTCCGGTGCCGGGGCTGACCGAGAGCGTCCACGCCGTGACGGTAAACGCAGAGCTGACGACCTGGCCCGTGGTCGAATCGGATGCGACGACCGAGTTGCTCCCCGCGAGCGTTCCGTACGGAACGGTGAAGATGCAGGTGAAGGCGCCGGCGGTGGAGGTGGTGATCGTGGCTCCGGCCGTTCCCACGGAGCACGAAGAAACGGTGACCGAGATCGTCCCGAACGTCAACGAGACGGCCTGGGACGCGGCATAGCCGGTCGCCGTGATCGTGACGCTCGTTGCCTGGACCCCCGAGGTGACGGAGAGCGTGAAGGCTGCGGCCGTGACGGTCGCGGTGGCGCTCGCTACCTGCGCGGGATAGGTCGTGTCGCTCGCGATCAGCGCCGCGGAGCCGGCCACGGCGGCGTTCGGGACCACGAACCGGCAGACGAACGTCCCCGTGCTCGTGGTCGTGATCGTCGTTCCGGAGAACGTGCAGGTTGAGTTGGTTGTGCCGCTCGGCCCGACGCTCAGCCCCTGGAAGGTGAGCGTCACGCTCGAGGTCGCCGCGAAACCGGTCCCTCGCGCCGTCAGAGTCCCCGCCTCGAGGGTGGGGGACGGACCGACGGTGACGGACCACGAGGTGACGGTGTACGCCGCGGTATCATTCTGCCCGGACGCTGCGTCCGAAGCGAGGACGGTCGTCGCGCCCGCCGGGGCACCGTTCGGAACCGTGATCGCGCAGGTGAAGCCGCCCCCGGTCGCAGGCGTCACCGTGTTCGCCGAAAGAGTGCCTGCGGAGCAGGAAGAGATGGTCGCGCTCACCCCTCCGACCGAAAGCGCCACCGCGGAACCGGTGATCGTCGAGAAGCCGGCGCCGGTCACCGTGACCGCGCTACCGACGAGCCCGGAAGAAACGGAAGCGGTGATCGTGGCCGGGGTGAACGTGAGAGTGCCCGTCACCGTGCCTACCCCCGTGACGGTCGCCGTCGCCGTGAGCGTGTAGGTATAGAGGGTGATGGAAGCGGGGTTCGGGATGGTCCAGGGGACTTGGCTAAGGACTGTCTCGCTCGAGGGCCCACTGATCGTCAGTCCCGACGGACCGGTTCCCGAGTACGTTGCCGGACCGCTCGGGCTCGGAGTGCCCGAGAACGACACCGAGAGGCTCGCGCCCGAGGTCGACCCGGTGTACGTGACCACCGCCGTCACCGCCTCGGTGACGCCGGCATTGGCGGGCGACGGGATCAGCACCGCGGCCACCGAAAGGGGTCCGTTGGACGATCCACCACTGCTGCTGGCCGCAATGGTGATCACGACGGCCCCCGTCGCGCCCTGGCCGATCACGCTACTGGTGTTCACGAAACCGTAGTAGGTCCCGGCGGTGACGGAGGAGGTGTTGCCCGAGTTGACCTTGAATCCCCACACCCCTTGGGAGTTCTGGCTCATCCTGGCTTCCGCGGTGCCGGAGGCCCCGTGCAGGGAGGCCAGGTTGACGTAGACCCAAAGCGGGTTGTAGTTGCCCGCGAGCGAGGCGTTCACCGTGAACGCCTGCCCAATGGTCGGTATCGCGGGTACGGTCCACGTTGATACGACCGTCGGCGCGACGGAGGTTGCCGCTCCCGGAAGGATAACGCTGAAGAGGAGTTGCGACGCGGAAACGACGTAGACGGTGATGTTACCGAGAGAACTCGGGAGGTCGGCCGGTGTGTTCGTGAACGTCACGACCCACATCTGACCGAGGTTCCAGGTCGAGAATCCGGCGACGGTCGCGTAACTCAGGCTTTGGGAGGCGACCGTATACGGAGCGGAGAATTCGGGGGCACTCGGCTGGACGGCGGATTTGAGGTAGACCAGCGCGATACCGGGAATCGACGGACCCCCGAGGTGGGTGATCTGGACGGCGGAGATGTTCTGCCCATTACTTGTGTAGACGAGCGCGGCGCGGAATTGGTTGTTGTTCTGGGGAGCGGGCGAAGGAAAGGTCGTGACCCACGCGAAAATGGACGCGAACAGCGTTACCGTCAGCGCCAGGAGGAGGATCGTGGCCACGACGTCCGAGACGCCGCGACCGGTTCGCGGTCGAGCCAATCGGCGCCACCGTCGAAGACCCGAACGCCGACGAACTCCCACTCCATAGGTGACTCCGACGGCTGACACGCGCCCCCCTAACTCGGTGTAATAGAGGCCGGGGTCCCGTATTTAGACGTTCGCGTGACGGCTTATCCTTAGCAGAAAAAAACAGCAACGCACAGTGACGGCCGAGCCGTCACCGTGCGCTCGGAAAGGGTTTCTCAAACCGTGCTTGGTCCGCAGCTCTACGGGAGAGCGACCGACGTCGTGCCCGAGTAGCCCGCGGTTCCGACCGTCACGAAGCTGAGGCCCGTGCCTGCCGGGTTACCGGTTCCCATGTCGATCACGATCGTGTAGACGCTCGAGAACGGGGTCGACGGGCTGCAGGCGTTGCCGTTGCACGCGGTCGCCACGGCGGAGAACGTACCGAACGTCGTCGTCATCGCGAGCGCCGTGCTCGCGGTGGTCATCTGAGCCACGACGACGCCTCCCACGTTCATGACGCTGAAACCGCCGACGGAAGCCGCCGTGTCGATGGCACCCGTGGCCGTCTTGACCTCAAAGAGAACGGTTCCAAAGGTGTTGGACGCGCTCTCAACGGTCAGCGTGTAGCAGTAGTCCGCGGCCTTGCAGCCGTTCGCAGCGTAGGTGTTCCCCGTCGCGGACGTGCTCAGGACGGGATTGCCCGCCGTGAACGCAGATCCGATCGGCTTCGACCCGACACCGCCTCCCGTCAGACCCGAAATCAGCACGTACAGCACGGCGGCCAGCACGACCGTGATCGCGACCAGCAAGATCGTCGCGATGATCGGCGACACTCCGCGCTTGCGCGCCTTTCTCCAGCTTCTTTCGTTCTTTCCCCAGACGTTCATTCGCTTTCGTTCCTCCGATGTTGGGTCGTCTGACCCGTGGGTTTCGGTATGGCCAGCATCTGGTATTTGAATGTACGGGGCAGTGGAAACGACAAAAGACGACATTAGATTCGACCTTTAACGTAATACACATCAATACGCATAATGCCACACTGCCGCACGTCAGAGCGCCGCATAGGAAATTCGTGCCGGCCCGGACGATTTCGCTGCGGGGGCGTCGAACCTACACGGTACGGGGGCCCAGGGGATCAACCGCTGGCCCCATTGATCTGTCCGGCGTCACGCGCGCGGGGCGAGTTATACTGACACGGCGCTGCCCGAAGGGCGCGTTCGACCCGGATTTTTATTTGTTCGACACGTCAGTAAAACGCGTGCTGTCGCAGTCCCTCGATTGTCCTCCGAAAGAATGTGCTTGTGTTTAAGTATCAGAAGTTTCCATCCCTCTGCTCGACTGTGTTCGACAACGCATCCAAACGGGCAACCGAGAACTCGAAAGAGCCGACGGCCCGTTCGGAGGAGCCCGAGGACGCGCGCATCGCCCTACGGTGCAACCGCAAGGAGCTCCAGCTGGTCGACTCGTTCGTGGCGAACGGCGAGTTCTCGACCCGCTCGGAGCTCATGCGGGCGGCGCTGCACGCGTTCCTCCGCTCCCGCGCGATGTCGGCCGCGCCGGCCCCTGCCGTGGACGCCGAGGGCCTCGTCGAGGTCCCCGTTCGGCTGCGGCCAGAGGAGTACGCCGCCCTCGAGACCTACGCCCATCACGTCGCGAACGGTCGCTCGGTGAGGGACATCCTCGCCGAGATCGTCCGTCGCGGAGAGATGGAGATGAAGGTCCACGAGCTCGTTCAACGGGCTCGCGCAACGGTGCGCGAGGCGGTGGAGACCCGGAGCCAGGTCGGAGCGCTCGGCGAGAGCGCGAAGGATCTGGAGCGAAAGGGGGTCGTCGGCCGGTAGGCGAGCGAGCGATGGTCGAGCGTGCGGTCGAGGGGGGGTTGTGGGGAGATACGAGGCCGGTTTAGACGGGGACGAGCGAACACTTACGCCGGGCAGCGGAGAGCCGATCGAGGGCGGTTGGGACACCTCCCTTCGGTTGGGACAAGACGTCCGATTCGTGCTCGCGGCGGTTGGCGGAGGAGCGATCCGAGTGGCGAGGGAGATCGCACGCCACCACGTGCGCCACCTCGAGACCGTCGCGATCAACTGCGACCCCAAGGTGCAGGGGTTCGACGAGTTCGACCGTCGGGTCTACCTTGGACCGGACTCCGGGGCCGACACCGACACTGGTGGATCGGCGTTCGTGGGCGGAGTCCTCGCGCGGGCCGCCGAGCCCGCCCTCCAGCGGATCTTCCACGGCGTCACCTTTGTCATTGTCATCGGGAGCCTCGGCGGGGGCGCAGGGAGCGGAGCGTTCCCCTACGTCCTTGAGGTGGCATCCCGCAACGCCGAGGTCGTGAGCGCCTTCGTGATCAAGCCGTTCCGTTGCGAGGGGGAACGGCGTGCGCTCGCCGACCGGGCGATCGGACGCCTCCACTTCGTGGACTCGTTCGTCGAGAAGCGCGAGCGGGGCGTCGCGACGCTCCAGACCCTCGACAACGAGAGCCTGGTTCGGACCTGCGGCAACCTCGCGTTCACCCGGGTCGCCGAACACTGGGCGTCCGTGATCGAGGACCACATCGAGCGGTCGTTCATCGCCCCGACGGAGGCGATCCTCAGCGCTGTCCAGACGGCGCGCCCCGAGATGGCTCTCCCGGCCGCGCTCGCGGACCCGGAGACGCCTGAGCTCGAGATCATTCCCCCCAGTCGCGGTCCGGTCCCGGACCTGCCGGCGCCGATGCCCGCGCTTCGCGCCAACGCCGCGGACGTAGAACTCACCTTCGAGGTCGACCAGGAACCGAGACCGCCGGCAGCACAGTAAACCGATTCTGGCGGGGAGCCGATCCCCCTTGGCTCCCCGCCCACTTAGCTTTATGAGAGGCTCGGTCTCGGTGACCTTCGATGGACGGTCGGCTCTTCACGGTGCTCGTGCTCCTCGTTCTCCCGGCGGCCCTCATCGGGGTCACGGTGCTCGAGTTCAGCTCGAATCCGGTCTCGATCCTGGCCCTGCTCGCCGTCATGATCGCCGGGTCGTTCTACCTGCTGTCCTATACGGAGTCGTTCGCGTAGGCGGAACGCCCCGACCGGAGTCGGGCTTCGGGCTGACAGCGGACTAACCGTACATTCCCGGAGTGGTGGGCGGCCGTTGGGGTTCGGCGGGTGGTTGGGATCCCTGTTGGGACTTCATCACGGCCCGAATCGCCTTCTCGATCTGCTCGGCCTGGGCCCTTAGCGGCCCTGTGTCGATGTTCACCTCAGGGAGCAACCGGTCCAGGGTCTCGATCAACGCGGCCC
>JASHUP010000074.1 GCA_030039915.1 Thermoplasmata archaeon
CTTCTATCCCGATGCGAAGAACATCTCCGACGAGCATACTCGCTACCAGCAGGCGTTCCGACTGATCGCCAAGGTTCCCACCGTTGCGGCGTTCGCTCACCGGCATTCGGTCGGGATGCCGTACATCCATCCCAGCAACGACCTCACGTACACCGAGAATTTCCTCGCGATGATGTACCGGCCGTCCTGGACGACCCAGTACACGCCGGACCCGGTGCTCGCGAAAGCGCTCGACACGCTCTTCGTCCTCCACGCCGACCACGAGCAAAACTGCAGCAGCAACGCGATGCGGGCGGTCGGGAGCTCGCACGCGGACCCGTACAGCTGCGCCGCGGCCGCCGCGGCGGCGCTCTATGGGCCGCTCCACGGCGGGGCGAACGAGCAGGTCGTGCGCATGCTCCAGGAGATCGGGACGAAGGAACACGTTCCCCAGTTGATTCGCCAGGTCAAGGAAGGAAAGCGGCTCCTGATGGGCTTCGGTCACCGGATCTACAAGAACTACGACCCTCGGGCGCGCCTCATCCAGCAGCTCGCCGAGGAGGTGTTCGCAGTGACCGGCCGCAACCCCCTCATCGACGTCGCACTCGCTCTCGAGAAAGTCGCGCTCTCGGACGAGTACTTCATTCAGCGGCGGCTTTACCCCAACGTCGACTTCTACTCGGGGATCATCTACCAGGCGATGGGCTTCCCGATGGACATGTTCCCGGTGCTGTTCGCGATCCCACGGATGTCCGGTTGGCTCGCCCAGTGGATCGAGTCGGTCCAGGACCCGGAGCAGAAGATCGCCCGTCCGCGTCAGGTGTACATCGGTCCGCCCGAACGACACCTCGAGGTAGGAGTGAAGGTACCGGTCCGACGTCCCTCCCGCACGGTGATTTCGCCTCGCAAGAAGGCTGCCTGACCGGTCCCGCCGCCCCCTTCCGGGAAGGTCAACCTCGCCGGCAGCCGACGAGCCAGCGCTGGGGCACTCGATCCGCCCAAGGGCCGTGGCTTGCCGCTCGAAACGGAGTGGGCGTCGCCCGGCGGTTACGCGAGGACTTGGTTGAGGAACCAGTCGAAGGACCCGGTGCACGGCGCCGAGGAGGTTGCCGTGATCACGAGCCGATCTCCCGATACATTCGTGGGGGTGGTCAGAACCCAGTAGTCGCTATCGCCGAGAGCCAAGATGGGGTAGGTGGTATCGTTCCACGACTTTGTGGCAAAGTTGTACTGGCTGACGTTCACGTACGGGTACGTGGAGACGTTTTGGATCACTAAGCTCCAACCGGCGGTCGACGAGACCGCGAGCCCGGTGGTGTTGTTGACGGCGGAGATGCTCACGTCTCCCGTGGTCATCTTCGTGACGTTGAACGGGCAGACAGCCGAGGCGTTGTACCAGTAGGTGCCGGTGATGTTCTCGGGTATCGAGATCATTTCGCAGCCGGAGATGCTGGGTTTCCCGCTTCCGCCACCGCCACCTCCCCCGCCGCTGCTCGAACCGCTCAGCACGGGACAGGAGGTCGAAGTGTTGGTCGCGTAGACCCGCGTCCCGTTGACCGCGTCAAAAACGGAGGTGAACTCCGCGGGACTCTTTCCGTCCAGCGTCGCCCCGGAGGTCGGCTCGGATGGATTGCAGTTCGTGTAAGTGACGACCCAGACCGGACCGCCGAATCCCGTGACGTTGAGGACGATCATCTCGACGTCGTACGTGCTTTGGTTGGCGGCGTAACCCGAACCTCCGCCGCTCCACGCGGCGGCCGCCGGGGACGGACTATCCTCGATGTCCGAGGGAAGACTCAGAAGGCCCGAAGAAGTTCCGCAGGTCTGGAAGGACGGAACGATCAACACCGGCGTCGCGACCCCCGAGATCACGGCGACTTCGAGGGCATAGCCCGAGGAGTTGCCGAAGATGACGACCCAGAGATTGCTGTCGCCGCTCGAGGACGACGACGTCGTTGCGGGGAACGATGTGAGCGTCGCCGCTCCCGGAAGCGCGTGGGTATGGCAGCCGAAATCGAACGACTCGTTCAGCAGGGTCTGATTGATCGTGACCGAGGCCGACAGCTGGACGCCCGTTCCCCCGACGAGGCTCCAAGGCCCGCCGCTGACGGTGGCCGCCGCGGGGGTTGCGGTGGTAGCGGCCGCCTTGAACGTCTCGCCTGCGCCGCTGCCTCCCCCCGAAGAACTCGAAGGGGACGTCGAGGGCGCGAACGGGCCGACCTTCGCCGCGTACAGTCCCACGAGGACCGCCGCCAGGACTACGACGACCACGACGACAATGACCAGGACTTTCGATTTCGACTTTGGCTTAGGTGAGGCCGCCGGGGCAGGGGGTGTCCAAGCGGGCGACGGCGGTGGCGGAGGTGGCGGTGGAGGAGGAGTCGCCGACACGGGGAGGACCGTCCTTCGCTTGAGAGCCTCGGTTTGATACTTAATTGTTTGGAATCAGCCACCGGGGGTCGCCTCGACGGAGGTTTCTCCGTCAGTCGCCGGCCCCGCTCGGGTCAGCGGTCCGACGGTCGTCGTAGGGGCGGACCTTAATCTAACGGGCCCGGTCCCCGAGACGTGGTCGCACCCGACGCCCGCCATACCATCTTCAGCGACAACGAGGGACGCCCACCGGGCGACAGGGGAACGACGCGATCCCCACCGCGCTTCCGCGGTTCCTCGCGCGCCGGCCGAGGACGTAACGAACCCGAGGGGGGTAGATGGAGGCGTACGGTCCACGAGGCGGTGATGGACGGATGAACCCGAAGGTCGTCGCCGTCGTTCCGGCGCACTATCCTCAGCGTTGGCCGTGGCTGAAGGAAGCGATTCGTTCCGCGGAGCAGGCCGACCGAATTCTGGTGATCGCCGACTACCAGGCACCGGCCGAGCCGCTTCTGGCATCCAAAGTCGAATGGGTGACCGTCCCGGAACTTCGGAGCACGGGAAGCAAGTATCGAAAGGCCGCCGAACTCACCGGGTCGGAGGAGATCCTGAGCATCGTCGATGACGACGACTGGTGGCATCCCCAGAAGGTCGAAACCGTCCGTCGGGTGTTCGGTGAAAGACCCGACCTGCAATATCTGGCCCACGCCGGCGCCGAGATGCGAGACGGCAAGCTCGTCGGGGTTCTGCCCGCCACGAATGCGAACGCCACGATGATCTCCGTCCGTCGGGACCTCCTGGACCATCCGCGGGTGCGTCCCTTCTTCGAGCGGATGGATTGGGGGGGCGACGTGTTCCTCCGATACGCGCCGCTCGCGGCGGGAGCGTCCTTTGTCCGTTTGCCCGAGACCCTCGCCTACATACGGTATCACGACGCTAATCACACCCATCCCCCGGACGGCTATCGCAACTTCGTCGCATGGCAACGGAGGGAGAGTACCCATCACCTCGAGGCCTGGAAGCTCGTCGCCGAAATGATGCAGCCCACGGTAGACCGACCCGCGGAAATCGACGAGAAGATCGCCGAGTTCGCTCGTTTGATCGATATGAACCCCGTTCTCCGGATGGGCCGCTATCTGCTGAGGCGCGCCTGAGGATAGGGTGAGCGACGCAGAGTCCGCGCGGGGAGGAACGTCGGCCGATCCCACTCCGGAGTGCCCCGCTTGCGGTGCGCGACGCTGGGGCCCGGTCCTCGCCGCTCCGGACATGGTCCACCGAACGTCGGAGCGGACGTTCCCGGTACTCGAATGCTTGAGTTGTGGGCTCGGCCGCACCGAGTACGGTTCGGAACCTCCGGAGCCCGCGTCGATGTACCCTCCTGAATATGCGTTCCACAGCGAGGTTCGCGCCTCCGAGCGAACGCGTTCATCTCGCAGGTCCGAGCGAGTCGCCCGAGCCGTGGGGAACTTGGGGTATTGGCACTGGTGCGACCCGGAGTTCGCAGATTTCGAGGAGAGGTCGGCGAAGCCGGGGTCTGCGCTCGACATCGGTTGCGGGGCCGGACGGTATCTCGGCCGTCTCCGCGAGCTCGGTTGGGAGGTGCGGGGCATTGAGCCGTCTCCGTCGGCTTCGGAAGTGGCCCGACAGCAAGGGTTCGCGGTCGAGACTTCGACGGCCGAAGACGCACAGTACCCGGACCGGGCGTTGGATCTCGTAACGATGTACCACTCGCTCGAGCACTGCGAGCGACCTCATGTCGCCGTCGCTCGGTCGATCGGTGCCCTCAAGCCGGGCGGAGTGATCGCGGTCGCGCTCTGCAACTTCGACTCGCCCGGTCGTCGCTTCTTCGGCCCTGCGTGGCCGATGCTCGAGCTCCCGCGCCACCGGTATCACTTCGGCCCAGGTTCGATGGCTCGTCTGCTGGGACGCTTCGGCGCTCAGCCGGAAGCGGTGTACTTTCAGAACGATCTGACGGCCGTCCCTCTCGCGCTCAGCAACATGACCCGACGGCGAATACGCGGAGCCGACCGAGGGGTCTCCGGAAGCATGCCAGCCGTCGGTGCGGCGGTGACCCTCGGCTACGCTCCCCTGCTGCGCTTGGCAGGGCTATCGATGCGCGCCTCCTTCCTCGTGAGGGCCCGCCGGCGATCGTGACGAGCCGTGACCGTCCCGTCGTGATTTCGGCATCAGCGGTTCCCCTGCGGTTCGATCGGTCGGTTTCGGGACGTTCCTCCGAGACATGATCCGAGACCCAGTTCCCGAGCGGAAACCGAGGGCCGCTCGCCCGAACCCGTGACGG
>JASHUP010000075.1 GCA_030039915.1 Thermoplasmata archaeon
GCTCGCGATCCTCGATCTCCCGGGCTCGCGCGGTCGAGAGGAGCTGGTTCGCGAAGTGAACCTCTCCAACGCCGCGGTGCTCGCCGTGATCGACCTGGTCCGCGCCCACGCCGACGCCCCTCGCGTGCCGCGGGCGATCGCCCGACCGTAACCAAGCGCGGCGAGTGCTTTGCCCTCTGCTCGCCCACTCGCTGGCGCGAGGCGAGTCTAGCCGACGGCGCCGGCCATTTCGAGCTGGATCAGGCGGTTCAGCTCGAGCGCGTAGTCGACGGGAAGCTCCTTCGCGAACTCGGCGAGGAAGCCCATCAGGATCAGGTGGATCGCGTCCGACTCGTTGAGGCCACGGCTCATGAGGTAGAAGATCTGCTCTTCGCCGATCTTCCCCACGACCGCCTCGTGGGTGATCGTCGCGTCCTCTTCGTGGATCTCATTGTACGGGTACGTGTCGGAGCGTCCCTCTTCGTCCGGAAGAAGCGCGTCGCATCGAACCGCCGCCTTCACCCCGGTCGCCCCGGGAGCGACGTGCAGCAGCCCGCGGTAGCTCGTCTGCCCGCCGCGGATGGCGATCGACTTCGCCACGATCTTGCTCGAGGTGTCCGGCGCGGAGTGGACCGCCTTCGCGCCCGAGTCGATGATCTGACCCTGGCTCGCGAACGCGACCGAGAGGATATCGGCGCGCGCCCCGCGGCCGCGCAGGTAGACCGAGGGGTACTTCATCGTGATCTTGGAACCCATGTTGCCGTCGACCCATTCGACCAGGGAGTTCTCGTAGCCGACCGCGCGCTTGGTCACCAGGTTGTAGACGTTCTTCGACCAGTTCTGGACGGTCGTGTACCGCAGCTTCGCGTACGGCTCGGCGACGACTTCGACAACGGCGGCGTGGAGCGAGTCGGTGGAGTAGATCGGGGCGGTGCATCCCTCGATGTAGTGGACCTTCGCGCCCTTGTCCGCGATGATGAGCGTCCGCTCGAACTGTCCGACGTTCTTCGCGTTGATGCGGAAGTACGCCTGGAGCGGAATACCGGCGTCGACCCCCGGCGGGACATAGACGAAACTTCCGCCCGACCAGACAGCGCTGTTGAGGGCGGCGAACTTGTTGTCGTTATAGGGGACGACTTTTCCGAAATACTTCCGGACGATGTCCGAATGCTCTTTCACGGCCGTGTCGGTGTCGCAAAAGATGACACCCTTCGCCGCAAGATCCTCGCGGATCTTGTGGTAGACCGTTCCGCTGTCGTACTGAGCGCCCACCCCGCCGAAGTACTCGCGCTCGGCCTTCGGGATCCCGAGCTTTTCGAACGTGTTCTTGATGTCGGCCGGCAGGTCCTCCCACTTGCGCTTCGTCTCTCCTTCGAGGAGGGGGTTCGCGTAGTAGGTGTACGCGTCGAAATCAATGTCCGAAAGGCTCGGCCCCCAGTCCGGCATCGGGCGGTCGACAAAATGGTCGTACGCGCGCAGCCGATACTCGAGCATCCAGCTCGGCTCGTTCTTGAACTTCGAGATCTCTCGAACGACGTCCCGGTTGAGACCCTTCGCGATCCGGAGGCGGTACGTCTCGGGATTTTTGAAATCGTAGCGAGTGTAATCGAGGGGAGTGATCTCGGGAGCCGTCTGAGCCATGAACGCCTCAAGGAATTCCATCACATTGGCGTATTTAAATGAGAGGTCGTTTGGACAACGACAGAGCGGGCTCTGACAAGGATTAGCCCCGGCGGGCTCACACTGTCGGTCGTAGCGCTACACTCACTTTCGGAGATAAGGGACGTTCAGGTTCGCGCTTCAGGAAGCCGGGCGCGGTCGTGGGGCGCCGGCGAACATCGCCTCAATCTCTTGGAGGCGGTCGAACAGTTTCGTCAGCTCCTCTTCGGTGTTGTAGAGATACGGACTGGCCCGCGTCATGGCGGGCACTCCGAATCGCTCCATCAGCGGCTGGGCGCAATGATGGCCGGCCCGAACGCAGATCCCCCGCTCGTCGAGGAGACTCGCGATATCGTGGGGGTGGACCCCCTTCAGCGAGAACGAGAACACGGCCTCCCGCTCGGCGGGGTCCTTCGGGCCGAAGACCGTCATCGTGTCGCCAAAACGGTCGGCCGCAAGAGAGAGCGCGATCTTCTGCATCCGTCGCTCGTAGGATTGTAGCTCCTCCCAGCCGATGCCCTCGAGATAGTCGATCGCGGCGGCGAGCGCGATCGCTCCGCCGACGTTCGGAGTGCCGGCCTCGAACCGGGCAGGACTCTCGCGGTAGGTGATGCGGTCGAGGTGGACGTCTCGGATCATCTCGCCTCCGCCCATACACGGGGGCATGGAATCGAGCAATTCGGTTCGCCCCCAAAGCGCCCCGATTCCCATAGGTCCGAGCGTCTTGTGTCCCGAGAACGCGAGGAAATCGACCCCGAGCTCATTGACGTCGAGGCGCCGGTGAGGCGCGGACTGAGCCGCATCGAGGACCACCAGGGCACCGGCGGCGTGCGCGCGGTCGGCGACTTCCCGGACCGGGTTAACCGTACCCAGAACGTTCGACACATGGGTGAGGGTAACGACCTTGGTTCGCGGCCCGAGCAAGCGGTCGAGGTCGTCAAGGCGGAGCCTGCCTTCCTCGTCGACCCCGACGTAGTCGACCTCGACCCCCGAGTACTCTCGAAGCATGTGCCAGGGAACGATGTTCGAATGGTGTTCCATCACCGTCGAGATGATGTGGTCGCCCCGCGAGAGAAGCTTGCGGCCGAGACTGGTGGCGACCAGATTCAGGGCCTCGGTCGTGCCGCGGAGGAAGACAACTCCCGAGGGGTCCGGCGCTCGGAGGAATCGAGCGACCCGTTCGCGTGCCGCCTCGTACGCGTCCGTGGCATCGACGCTCAGTT
>JASHUP010000076.1 GCA_030039915.1 Thermoplasmata archaeon
GCTCGCGGGTGGGGCGAACTCGCGACCCTGCACGTCGGGAAGTAGGGCGAGAGCTCAACCGGTGGCCCGATGGGAAGAGGTCGAGTCCGCGATCTTGAGCAATTGTTTTCCGACGTTGGCACCCGTAAAGTTCCTCGCAAACGCCGCCGGAGCGTTCTCAAGTCCGACCACGATGTCCTCTTTCGACTTGAGCTGCCCGGAGCGAAGCCACGCTTGCATCGCCGCGATCGCTTCTGGAAACCGCGGTAGGTAGTCTTTCGCGAGGATACCCTCCATTCTTCCGTTGACCATGACGAGGTTCAGGTAGTTCTTCGGACCGGGGGGGCTCGCCGACGCTCCGTATCGGGAGGTACCGCCGCAGAGGACGACGCGGCCATTCCGACCCAGTCGGATCAACACTTCGTCAAGAATTGCGCCGCCCACGTTGTCGAAGAAAATGTCGATCCCCTGCGGGCATAGCTCATCGAGGCGCTGACCCACGTTCTCCGAGCGATGGTCGATCGCCCCGTCGAGGCCGGCCTCCTGCACTAGCCAATCGCACTTCTCCTTCCCTCCGGCGATTCCAATGACCCGAAGCCCCTGGATCTTGGCGATCTGAGCCGCGATCGAACCGACACCCCCCGCGGCCGCGGAGACAACGAAGGTCTCCCCGGCACGGGGGCGGCCGACGTCGAGGACTCCGAAATAGGCGGCCATTCCGGTGACGCCCAGAGTCCCGACGGCCAGGTTGGGCGGGATTCCCGGCGAGAACTTTCGGGTCGGGATGAATCCCTGACCATCGATGACGGAGTAGTCCTCCCAGCCCGCGAAGCCGACCACGAGGTCACCCACCGAGAATCCCGGAAGACGAGACTCGACCACCTCAGAGGCGAGGTCTCCCGGCGCCACGCCCCCGATCGGGATCCCGCCCTCGGATTCCGAGGCGACCATCGCGAGCAACGCCGTGGGGTGGAGGGAGATCCAGAGATTCCGGACCACGGCCTGACCGTCGGCCGGCGACGGGATCGGTTCCTCGACCCACCGGAAGTCCGCCGTCTCGACCGTGCCGTGGGGACGCCTTGCGAGCAGCCATCGACGATTGACCCCTTCGAACACCTCGCCCATCTCCGACCTCCGTCCGGTGTGCGAGACTCGGAGAGGGTCCAGAATTACAAATAGGATTGAGGCGGCTGCATGTTCGCTCACGCATATCGCGACCGTGACGAGCCCGAAGGACTGCTCGCGAGCCCTCCCGAGGGGTTCCCACTGCTCATCTGGACGCGGGCTATCGTGAGGAGCAGAGAGCGATGGAGTACCCCGAGGGCCGAAGTCCGGCGAGCTATCGCGGCACCCGGCTCCGGAGGGTGAATTGGCCCGAGGAGATCGAGACGGTCCGACGACTCTTCCTGGATTACCGGCAGTGGCTCGCGAAGCACGAGGAGACGAGCCACTCGGTCGATCCGAGACGGAAAGCCGGGCTGCGGCAGATCGACGATCAGATCGCGGGACTTCCGGGAGAGTACGGTCCGCCCCGGGGAGAGGTCATTCTCGCCTTCGCGAAGAAGGCACTCGTCGCATGCGGCGCTCTCCGGGAGCTCGAACCCAAGGTTGGGGAGATCAAGCGAATCTACGTGCGGGCCGACCATCGGGGACCGGGGTTCGGACCCCGATTGACGCGAGCGCTCCTTCGACGTGCGCGCGAACTCGGCTACGAACGAATTCGAGTCGATACGCTCCCGAGCATGTTCGCGGCGAATCAGTTCTATCCCGCGATGGGGTTCGAGCCGATCGCCCCATACTGGCCCCATCCGGTCGCCGGCGCTCTCTTTTTCGAGTACCGCTTGGGGAAGTCGAGGTCGTCCCGTCGGGCCTCCCGCGCGCCGCCTTCGGGCCGGGCTCGAAAGTAGCTTCGACCGAGCAGGCCCCGGGCTGCCTTCCTCCCTCCACGGGGCGGAGGCCGGATGTGGTGCTCTCGGCGGCTCGAGATCGGCCCACCGCGTCCGATCGACTCAGGTCCGTACAAAATGCGGAATGAAGCTGGGGAGCTCAAAGGTGACCTCCACCAGCCCGGCGAACTCGTCGCCCTTCTTCCAGTGGGATTGGAAGATCATCTTTCGGGTCCCGTTTTTCTCGATGGTGTAAACGTTCGGTCTTCCCGAGGCCATCACTCGACGGAGCTTCTCTTGGGCCTCGGGCGGGTGACAGTCCATCAGGTTTCTTCCGATCAGGGATTTTCCACCGTCCTTCGCGTTCACCTCGGCCGCCCGATCGTTCAGGTAGAGAATCGTGTATTCCTTATCGCACACCGTTACCGAACACGGCAGCTGTTGAAACCAGTCGACCGGAATCGAGTTCTCCATGGGCCGTCCTCTGCCGGATCGACGTCCTCGCGCTGTCATTAGAGTACCTCCGCGCCCGAGCACCAGCAGAAATCGCGGGCTCCACTGAGGGGGGTGCCAAGCCAACGCCCGGTTCGAGCAATCCGGCGTTCGTTGCCCTGGAATCGGCCGGAGAGGCGATCGCCCGCGCCCGGTGAAACCACCCTAACCGGGCGACGGGTCAAAGTAGCGGAAGCAATTCATCCCCATGGTCCGACGTCGCAGTTTTTCGCCACCGTCGTCCGTGCATCTGGAGCTATTCGTAGCCAACCGATCGAAGAGGGATCGAATCCGTCGCGGCTGTTCGGAGCTCTATTCAATAGTCCGACCCTGGACCCGAAGGGGAGGCGGCTCCGGACCCCACTTGTTCCTACTCGAAGGAAGGCCCCGCGTGCGTCGTTGGCCCGAGAATCTTCGAACGTCCCTCCGTGCCCGTCCCGACGAGGACGTCTGGCTGGAACTCACGTTCTACGCGAGCGCCCAGCGAAGACGACGAACCTTGGCCAAGGTCTGGGCGATCCCTGAGGTCGCTCCGCTGGCGGAGAAGGTCGAGGGCCTCACCGAACGACGGAAGCGAGCGTGGACCCTTGCAACCGGAGACCTTCAGTCAGCCGATTAGCGGCGAACTCGACATCGGGGGTGTCTCGAGAGAATCCGGGAAGGCGGTCTCGGCACGGCCCGGGAAAGGCGGGAATCCTTCGAGCGCCGGCGCCCTGTTTCACGACCCCTCTGGGCCTCTTTAACTCCGACGACCATGAGCTCGACCAGGGACCATGAGCGGCGAAGTCGGACACTTTGAGATACCCGCGGAAAACACCGAGCGAGCGCGCACCTTCTACTCGACCACGTTCGGATGGAAGATGACCCCGATGCCCGGGATGGACTACACGATGGTGGAGACGGGGGCGGTCGACGACCAACGAATGCCGAAGGAACCCGGTTACATCGGCGGAGGTATCGGGAAACGGGGTGGACCTCTCGAGCATCCGCTCGTCACGATCGTCGTGGACGACGTAGCGGCCGCGCTCCAGAAGGTAGAGAAACACGGCGGCAAGCTGGTCCAGGAGAAACGGGCGATTCCCGGTAACATGGGCTGGACCGCCTACTTCAAAGACACCGAGGGAAACGTCATTGGCCTCTACCAGTGGCCAAAGAGCGCGTAACCGGGTAAGGTCGGATCGCAAGGCCGACGTGGACCGGAGCCCGTTCGAAGCGCACGAGCTCCGACCATCCCGATGGCGCGACTTTGAGACTCTCTTCCGACGGTACCACGGTGTTCAAGCTGGGTGCTGGTGCATGTTCTACCACCGAGAGGGGCCCACCGGTCCTCTCGGAAGTATGGCCCGTCAGGAGGCAAACCGACGAGACCACCGGGCGTTGCTTCGGCGCGGACACGCCCAGGGAGTGCTGGTCTATCGAGAGGGGAATCCGGTCGGGTGGTGCCAGTTTGGACGTCGGGAGGACCTGCCCCGAATCGAGCGCGGCCGAAAGTACCGCCAGATCGGACCGAGCCTCGGCGAGTCGCCGCGATGGAGAATCACCTGTTTCTTTGTAGACCGACCTTATCGACGTGCCGGCATCGCCCGCTTCGCGCTTCGAGCGGCCCTGGCAGCCATGGGACGCCACGGAGGCGGAATCGTCGAAGCCTATCCGGTAACCCACGATAGTGCCGTCGCCACGTGGTTTGGTACGCTCAGCATGTTCGAACGGGAAGGATTTCGGGCGATTCGTCCGTTCGGCCGGAGCAATGTGTTGGTGAGAAAGGCGATACCAACCCGGGCGTCGCTTCGAATGCCGCGCCAAGACTCTACCGGGGATGGCACGGCGGGATGAATCGGTCCGGGCATCGCTCCCAGCCGCGGCGGAAGAGGTAGTGTCGGTACCGCAGGCTAAGACCGTGTAGCGGCTCTCGATTTTAAGTCCGGGGCGAGTACGTTGGTAGACCGGGTCTACAGAGCGGGCATACCTGCGTTGAAGAAGGCCCTCCAAAAGCTGCGAACGGACCTCTCCCGACTCGATTCCCGCACCGACTGGGTGAAGCTTCGAGTGGACCCGCTCTTGCGTCACGCGCAGGAGCTCGAGCGGCAGTTGAAGTCTCAGGGGTCCTCTCGGTTGACGAAAGGAGTGAGGTTGTTCCACTCCGACCTGGTGTATCTTCGAGAAAACGTCAACGGGTTGAACGAGATTCTGCGGTCGGAAACGAAAGCCCGTCTGCGGAAGGCCAAGACACCTCGCTCGTGAAACGACTCGACAGCGCCCCGAGGACCGACGGACGTCAAGCACCCTCGCCTCCCATTACTGGACGAGTTCCATCGGGCTGCGTGAGTGCGGATTCCTGAACCCTCCCCGCCGAAGCTTCCGAGAGTCTGACTCGCGGGAACTTGAAGTAGGCTGCGCGGCTCGCGATGAGCCACGCCTTATGATTCACGCGGAAGGATTGACGAAGCGGTTCGGGGCGCTCACGGCCGTGGACGCGGTGTCCCTCGACGTCGAAGACGGGGAGGTCTTCGGCCTCATCGGTCCCAACGGCGCGGGCAAGACCACGATGATGCGCATGCTCGCGAGCCTGGTCTCGAAGACCAGCGGCACGGCCGAGGTGGCCGGGTGCGAACTCGGTCGGGACGCCGACGAACTCAGACTCCGTGGTCGGATCGGCGTTCTCCCCGAGAACGTAGGGCTCTACGAAAGCACCACGGCCTACGAGAATCTCGAGTACTTCGGCCGACTCTATCGATTGGACGCGCTCACGCTCAGGAAGAACATCGAGCGGCTGCTCCGGATGATGGACCTCTGGGAGAAGAAGGACCTCCCGCTCGGAACGTTCTCGAAAGGGATGAAGCAGAAAGTCGCGCTCGCCCGGGCTCTTGTCCACGATCCGATTCTTCTCTTCCTCGACGAACCGACCGCCAACCTCGCTCCCGAAGCGGCCCAGACGGTACGCGACGTCATCGTCGACTTCAAGAAGGAAGGCCGAACGATCTTCCTGATCACGCATCACCTGGAAGAGGCCCAACGAGTCTGTGACCGAGTGGGCATCCTCCGCACGAGGCTCCTCACCACCGGCTCGGTCGACGCGCTGCGATTCGGGAGCTCGGGCAAGAAGACGGTCGTCCGTCTCGAAGTCGCTTCGGAAGAACTGGCGAGCGCGGTAAGGGCTCGACTTGGAACCCGGACGGTCACGGTCTCGGGGAACGAACTGCTCATCGATGTCGTCGATCCCGATCGAGAGAACCCGGAGATCGCGAACGCGGTGATTGCGGCGGGGGGACGCATCCTGCAGATCTCGCAGTTCTCGCCCTCCCTCGAGGAAGCCTATCTGCGGCTCGTCCGGCAGGCCGGAGGCGCTGCATGAGGCTCTCGCAGGCCTGGATCATCGCCCGCCACGACATCGGCATCATCCGCAAGAAGCGGGGAATCCTGGCCGGGCTAGTTGCCCTCCCACTCGGGGTGGGCATCGGATTTCCCCTGTTGGTCTGGTATATCGTGAGCGAAGGAGGAGGAACCGGTGGTCTCGAGTCCTACCTCCCCTACCTCGTCAACGCGTTCAGTTTCTGGTGGGTCATCGGGGCCGCCGCAGTCCCCACGGCCATCGCCGCGTACGGCATCGTGGGCGAGAAAGTGGAGCGGAGCCTCGAACCACTGCTCTCGACTCCGTCCACCGACGGAGAGATCTTGCTTGGGAAGATGCTCGCCGCCTTTCTTCCGACGATGGCGGCGGTCTGGGCGGGGTCGGTCCTCTACATGGCGCTCATCGACGTGTTCACGCGAGGCTCGGTGGGGTACCTCCTCTATCCCAGCTGGGCGATGGCGGTCATCCTCCTCGTGCTCGCACCAGTCGCCTGCCTGTACTCGATCGAGCTCTCCGTGATCGTCTCGTCCCGGGCGACGGACGCTCGCAGCGCCCAGCAGTATGCCGGGGTCACCTTCGTCCCGCTGATCTTCATCTATATTTCTGGTGAACTCGGCTTCCTTCCCCTCGACACCACCAACCTTCTGTACATCTCGGGCGGATTTGCGCTCCTGGCCCTTGCGCTATTCTACACGGCCGAACGGATCTTCCACCGAGAAGAGATTCTCACCCAGTGGAAGTGAACGCCGGACCGACGCGGAGGTCGAGTCGGGACTTCGATCTCGGACCTCCTTTTCTCAACGAGAAGAAGCAATTGCGATCGAGGTCGACTCCACCGACCGCGCAAGCGATATTCCACGTTTCGCGTAGCGGGAGGTCGAACCCCGAGGGTCGGCGGAGGACCTCATGGTGAGGAATCAAGGTCGGGTCACCCGGTTTGTGGTAATGGCGGTCCTCCAAGCCGTTCGGGCGGAATCGTTGGGGCTGCCCCACGAATCGGCGCTCTCTTGGGGCTTGAACCGAGCGATCTTCTACGCCGCCGCGAAGCGGGGGTTTCGAGAACCTCCGGGGAAGCCAGGGGAGGAATCGAGCGGGCCGGCCGAACCACCGTCCCGCGAACTCTTCCACCTCGGGGAGGACGAGGCCTACCGTGATCTGACGTCCCAGCAGATCCTGTTCGCGATCGGCGATCAGGTGCAAACCCCTGGGGACTTCGAGCGGCAGGTGGCGTCCCGCTTCGGTACGAAGGAGAATTTCCGTGCGGCGTGGGGAGAGGCGACTCGAATCATCGGGAGTTTCGACCGCGCCACCCTCGAATCGCGGAACGGTTTCTATTCGGAGGTGTACCGGCCGAGACGCGACGAGTTGTCCGACTCCTGGACCCTGAAGTACTCCCCGCCGCCCAAGACGCGTTCATGATTTCCGGGATTTTGACCGGACGATCCCGCAGTTCGTTTATACCGGACAGCTGTGCCACCGGCATGGCGGGCAAGCCAGCCAACATGGTCGAGTGCGAGGGGTGCGGAGCCGAGTACAACGCCTCCGACCCGGCGGAGGTCGCGGCGCACGCGGCCTGTGGCACTGCCGAACACATCGAACAGGCGTGAGACGCTCTCGCGCCGCACGGCCTCAGCGGGGCCCCGGGCCGGGCCGAGCGCCGCCGACCGAACCTCAGGGCTCCCGAGAGTGGGTCGAGGTGCTTTCGGGCTCGGTCCCACCCTTCCGGGGAGACCATCGCGAGTCGTTGGCGAGATCGATTAGCGCCGACCGTGTGATCCCGATGAATCGCTTCCCGTCGATCCTGCTCACGGGTTCCCCCTCCCGAAAGACGACGATGGAAGGGGTGATGCGGATCCGAAAGCCCTCCCACAGGCGGTCGTTGTTGTCCGTGATGTCCGCGATCGCGAGCGTCGCCGCGATCGACCCGCGGATCGCCACGAAATGCGGCATGAACCGACGGGTCGCCGGGCACCAGGCCGCAGCGAAGCAGACCACGTACGTGCCGGGGCGGTTCAGACGGCCTCCGGGGAAATCATCCGTCCGGAGAACTTCGAGGCCAGCTGAGGACCAGGGAGACCCGCTCATCGCTGGAGATCGATCCTTGCTCCCTCCCCGAGACCGCAACCGCAGACTCGCGCCTCTCGTTAACGCTCGCGAGTCGTGCCACTAAAGTGGATCAACCACCCAGCGGCAACGGCCACGATGCCGGCGCCCTCCGCGGTGTTCAAGACGGAGTAAATCCACCAGGGCTCGTTCACGCTCATGTTGTAGTACTGAGCGAACTCGAGGGTCCCGAGGTATGCGACGGCTCCGGCGATCAGCACCGCGCCGAGGAGGACGATGGCCCCTCCGACCCCGGCGCGCGAACGGCGTGGGTCAAAGTCCAATCCCGCCCGAGGTCGGTAGGACTGCCGCGTTCGCAGCACCCAACCGGTGGCGGCGAGCAGGCACCCGATCGCCGTGAGCAGCTCGCCGACACCGAACGCGAGGTCGATCCACTGGAAGGAGTTGATCGAAGTCGAGTGGTAGACCGCGTAGTACACCCAGGCGGAGAGAAAGAAATCGATGGAGAGGAGGGCGAGACCGGCTACGAAGAGAATCGGACCCAGATGCGAGCGACCTGGGGATCGCAGAGCAGACCCGGTCGGTGAGTGATCCGAGCCCGTCTCACTCGACGAAGGGGGAGGGCTCGGGATGGTGTGGGGTTCGGCCAGCGTAGGCCGTTCACCTCTCGAAATCCCCCACGTGGTACCGTCTCAATAACCATGCTATCGGAAGGGCGGTGCGAACGGGCCCTGGGCGGTCAAAACCACCGACTCGAGGGGACGAACCGCACGTGCTGCTCGAGATCCTCTCGGCGGCCTAGGCGAACTCTCCCTTCGGCCGAAGGAATTTCACCACGTAACCGTCCGGGTCGTTGATCGTGAACGCGGTCCCGTACGGCCACTTACGTAGCGGAGACTCGATCGTCGCCTTGGCCTTCTTCGCCTTGCGGTAGACGCCCTCGACGTTCCGCAATTCGATGTTGACGATGACGCCCCCACCGAGGTTCGTGCTCACCCACTTGTCGTAGTCGTTGTAGGCGCGGCCGCCCCCACCGCGGAAGATCCGTCCGAGCGCGATGACCGCATCGCCGATCCCGACACCCGCGTACGAAAGCCGGCCGTCCTCCCCCTTCCACCGCCAACGCGTGGTAAAGCCGAGGGAACGGTAGAAGGCCACCGACCGGTCGACGTCCTTGACGTTGAACATCACGCTCACAAGCGCCTTCATGGACTGCCTGCGTCGGATTCTCAACCCGAGGGAACGTCAACGGCGAGAGCGGCTCCCTCCCATGGGAACCTGGCGGCGTCGCGCAGCGATCCTGCGTTGTCGAGCGATTCGGTGTCGCTTCTTGCCCGCGGGGGACGGTCGTTTCCGTGGAGTCACAGCCATGGTGCACCCTTCTGTCGATCTGGGGGTGCCACGTCGGAGCAGATGATAACGCCGGGGGGAGGCAAGAGTGGACTCCAATCGAGCCGTGGCGCCGAGCGCTTCCGTCGCTCGCACCCGGTGGCCACCCCGAGTGTGCTACATTCTTATCCTGAATCCGGGGTCCTCGGTCGATGACCGCGACCCCCTTTTCGAGCAGTCCCTCGTTTCGCTCGCGCCGATTCGACCTCTTCGGAAGCATCCGACGTCGGGTCCTGACGTCGATTGCGGCAACAGCGGGTTGGCTGAGCCTCGTCCTCCTGTTCCTCGCGTTCTGGGCTTCTGGGTTTAGTCTCGTCCAGGATATCGTTCTGATCGTCGTCTCGCTGATCGTCCTGTCGGCGGTGCTCCTGGGGGCGTGGATCTCCTTCGGGGTCCAATTCATCGCTGGCTGGCCGGACTAGGACCGAGCCGTCCTCGGGCATTCGCAACGGACTCGGACGAGCCGGATACTCGCGTCAGTTCGACAGAGGAGCGAGTCTTTGGAACCGGAGGAGTTCTCCCTCGGGGTCGAACATCACCCGTACTCGAAGCGTCTCGGATCCGTTTCGAGCCGTACAGGTCCTGCCCCGTCGGTCCCCCGCGATCTCGAGCGAATCGATCCGGGGCCAGCCGGTCTCCTTCTCGATCCGCTCCACCAGACGACGGAACTGCACCACGCACGTCGAGCAACAGAAGAACATCCGCTCTCCTTCCACCTCCTCCCAAAGGTTGCCCCACGTGGAGTCGCAGATGGCGCAGCCCGCGTAGTTACGCTTCGTAGCGGTCTCCTCGTTCCAAGCGGGCGATCAGGTAGTCATCGAAGAGGTCGATCGACCGTAGGAAGGTGGACTGGACCGCTTCAACGAGCCCCGGCTCCCGGGCGGATTCCTCGACGAGGCCGAGGGCCTCTTCGGAGTGCGCGACATCGGCTTCGTACCCTTCCCGAAGAAAATTCTTTGCGGCATCGCTGATCTCCGGCCCGTCGAGGATCGACGGGTCAAAGTAGTGGACGCTCGCGCCCTCGGCCACGAGGTCGCGGTTCGCGATCAGCTCGAGGCTGTGCATAGCCGCCAGGGCCGAAACCCAGTGCTCGCGCAGCGCGATCTCGTTCCAACCCTCGATCGCCCTCCGGGTGGCCGGTAACGGCTCGGTCGACAGCACCTGCTCTCGGCTCACTCCGAGGCTCTCTCCCATGCGAAGCAGGAGTTCGTAGTGGGAGACGCGCGCGGGTCCGAAGCCGCCGAACTCGGTGTTGAGGTTGTCGAGCTCGTAGAGGACGACCTCCGTCCGGTCCGTCCGGGCCATGATGAACGAACAGGAGCGGACCCACTGACGCAGAAAGTGCTGGTGCTCGACCACGTATCCGAGCAAGGTCGCGCGGGAGGGGTGTTGAAGCGCCGCGACAAACGGGTGGGGGACCTTTCCAAAGAACTTCGCGATGAACCGCGCCTTGATCCACGGCTTGATGCCTCCCGGCCCAAGGTCATAGACGCGGTGCAGCGCGGGGACGAGCTCGCTCGGTTCGGTCTTCTTGCGAGTGAGGTTCTGGTTCAACCAGCGCACGTGGGCGGGGTCGCTCGCGTCGGCCCGATCCACCAGGTGGGTGGCCAGCCCCGGATAGTCTCCGTCGCCGAGGGCCAGAAGACACGCCGGGCACTTCGTCATCGCGCCTCCCTCCCCTTGCTAGAGCGGAAACGACTCGGGCAAACGACGACGCAACGCCTGGTAATCAGGGTCGTTGCGATAGGACTCCCGCATGCGCTCGAGCGTCTCCTTGACCTCCCGGATCTCCCGATGGCGGGAGTTCGCGACCATGTCGACCGTTCCCTCGAAATCGGCGCCGCACGCCTCGTAGCAGTTGCCCATGCCGGTCAGCAGTTCCCGCTCGCGGGCGTCCACGACACCGGATTCCGAAACTCCGCTTAAGAGTTCGGCGCGCGCGATCGAGAGGAGACGAGAAGTTGGCGACAGAAGGGTGCAATCGACCGGCGGGTCCCAAACCGCTATAGAGAGACCTCGGATTCGGGCTCCTCGAGGGGACGGACGGAGCGACCCACCCGCCCTCCTACCGCGGTTCCACGATGAGCCATCCGAAGAAGTTCCGCATCGGGCTCGTCCAGATGTCCTGCGGCCCCGACCCCGAGGCGAATGTGGCGAAGGCGGTCGAGCGGGTGGGGGAGGCCGCATCGAAGGGCGCGTCCGTGATCTGCCTGCCGGAGCTCTTCCGAACGCAGTACTTCTGTCAGCGGGAGGACCACGCGCTCTTCGACGAGGCGGAGCCGATCCCGGGCCCGACGGTGGATCGCCTTGCCGCGGTCGCCCAAGCGCACCGGGCGACCGTCTTCGTCCCGATCTTCGAGCGTCGGTCGGCCGGTGTCTATCACAACACGACTGTCGTGCTGGGGCCCGACGGGGCGATCCTCGGTCGCTACCGCAAGATGCACATCCCCGACGACCCGCTCTATTACGAGAAGTTCTACTTCGCTCCGGGCGACCTCGGCTTTCCGACCTTCCCCGTGCCCGGAGGTCGCGCGGGAGTCCTGATCTGCTGGGACCAGTGGTATCCGGAACCCGCCCGCATCGAAGCGCTCTCCGGGGCGGAGTTGCTGTTCTATCCGACGGCGATCGGCTGGCACCCCGCCGAGAAGGAGGAGTTCGGGGCCGCCCAGCATGACGCGTGGGAGACGGTCCAGCGAGCGCACGCGATCGAGAACGGTCTCTACGTCGCCGTGCCGAACCGGGTCGGTCACGAGCACGGCGACGTCCGGGGGAACCGCGCCGAGGGCCCGGGCATCGAGTTCTGGGGCGCCTCGTTCGTCGCCGACCCGTTCGGCCGGGTGATCGCGAAAGCCTCGCACGACCGAGAGGAGCTCCTCTTTGCGGACGTCGACCCGCAGGAGGTCGAGTCCACCCGACGGTTCTGGCCGTTCCTGCGCGACCGACGAGTGGACGCCTACGGTCCGATCACCCACCGGTTCATCGACCCACCGTGACCGCCCGTCGAGCTCCCCGGGCCACCCCGCGAGCCCTGGGTTATCGGATGCCGGCGGAGTGGGAGTCCCACGCGGGAACGTGGGTGGCATGGCCGCATCGCCGCGACGATTTTCCCGGTCGGTTCGAGGCGATCCCGTTCGCGATCGGAGAGATCGTCCGACACCTCACGCCGACCGAGCCGGTGCGGGTCGTCGTGCGGAGCCCCTCCCAGGAGACGAGTGCTCGGGCGCTCCTCGAGCAGGACGACGTCGACCTCGGGCAGGTCCGGTTCTTTCGCTGGCCGACCGATCGCTCGTGGGTTCGGGATTCCGGTCCGATTTTCGTGCATCACCACGAGAACGCGCCATCGACCCCTTCGGTCGGCGTGACGGATTGGCGGTTCAATGCGTGGGCCAAGTATGACGACTGGCTTCGAGACGACCGACTTCCGTCGCGGATCGCTCGCGAATTCGGCCTTCCGGTGTGGCGACCGGCCGTGCGGGGAGAGCGGGTCGTTCTCGAGGGAGGCGCGATCGACGTGAACGGTGCGGGAACGCTGCTCGCGACCGAGGAGTGCCTGCTCGACACGGTCCAGGCGCGGAATCCCGGAATCCAACGGGCCGAGCTCGAGCGGGTGCTCTCGGACTACCTTGGAGTCGACCGCGTCCTCTGGCTTGCACGGGGGATCGTCGGAGACGATACGCACGGCCACATCGACGACGTGGCACGGTTCGTCGGCCCTCGAACGATCGTGGCCGCCCGAGAGCGGAACTCGGCCGACCCGAACCATCCGATCCTCGAAGAGAACTTCGCCCGCCTTCGGGCGGCGACCGATGGCGAAGGCCGGTCGTTCGATGTCGTCGAGCTCCCGATGCCGGGGCCCATCTCGTACTCCGGGCAACGCGTTCCCGCCAGCTATCTCAACTTCTACATCGCGAACGGGGTGGTGCTCGTCCCGACGTTCAACGACCCCGCGGACCGGGACGCTCTGACCACGCTGTCGGGATTGTTTCCGGGGAGGACGGTGACCGGGATCCACTGCGGGGACCTCATCTGGGGGCTCGGAACGATCCACTGCCTCACGCAGCAGGAGCCGGCGGCGTAGGGAGCGGCGCTCGGTCTCGCCGACCCCCCCCGGCGCGGTCTCGATATCGCGGCACGAATCAAGACCAGCCTTCTTATCCCGGAGTCGCGCCTCCTCTCCTTCGAACGCTGTGAACGACCCGGGACCGTACTATCGACCCCCGGGTTCGGGGTACCCCCCTCCGCGTCGCCGGGGGCACTGGATTCCGATCATCATCGGGATCGTCTTCGTGGTCGCCGCGACCGTGATCCTCCTGGTCCTGCTCTACCCGGCTACGTTCGGAATTTCGCAGCCGTCCACCCCGTACCGATTCGGTCTCTTCGGGGGCGTGTTCTTCTTTTTCTTCATCCTGATCGTCCTGTTCTTCATCGTGCGAGTGGCGTTCTGGAGCACGCGCGCGAGCCGGTACCGACAGCGCTACAACGGCTCGAACTACCCCCCCGGGGGCTACGGAATGAACCGCCCGGCCGCCGTCGCCCGAATGCGCTACGCCCGCGGAGAGATCACGAAGGAGCAGTACGATCAGATCATGAAGGACCTCGGGCGACCCCCCGGGTCGCTCCCGTAGCACCCCCTCCGGCGCACTCCCTCGAGAGAGCGTTTCGAAAGTGGGATATCGGAGAGGCGACTCGCCCCGGTGATGCATTCCCGCGCTGGGTTCGCGCCGGGCAACGCCGGGGGGCGAGGGTCGGTCCGTGACTGACCCCGCGCCCCCCGGCGTCGTCGCGGAGCGGACCACCGTGACGAGCCTCCTCTGGCGGTTCGAGGTCAATCGGAAGGGATTCGACGACCCCCGGCTCGAGTGGCGCCGGCTGTTCGCCGAGATCTTCGGGACCTTCCTGCTCGTCGTCGTCGCCGCGGGCGCGGGGGTCGTGAACGCGGTGGAACCGGGGTCGGTGAGCCGGGTCGCCGCGGTCGTCGCTCCCGGCCTGATGGTGATGGGGATCATCCTGTTCATGGGCGCTGTCTCGGGTGCGCATCTCAATCCGGTCGTGAGCGTCGCCTTCGCCGCGAGGGGCGATTTCCCGTGGAAGCGCGTACCGGGGTACATCGCCGCGCAGCTGCTGGGGGCCGCCCTCGCCTGTGCCTTCCTCTCGGCGATGTTCGGGCGGGTCGGAATGCTCGGGGCCACCGTTCCCGGTCCGGGGATCTCGGACCTCCAGGCGATGGTCATGGAACTCGTGCTGACCCTCGGCCTCGTGAGCGTGATCCTGGGCACCGCCTCCAAAGCGCAGAACGTCGGCCCGATCGCCGCGCTCGCGGTCGGTGGGTACATCGCCCTCGCCGGCCTCTGGGGGAGCCCGATCAGCGGCGCCTCGATGAACCCGGCCCGGTCGTTCGGTCCCGACCTATTGATCGGGAGCTTCGCGCATTACTGGCCCTACGTCGTGGGGCCGCTCGCCGGTGCCCTCCTCGCGGTGGGGGTCGCGTACATCCTGCGGGGACCCGGCGGCGACCTTCCTGCGGTCCAAGCGGCGCAGGGCCGGCTGGACGAGTTTCTGCCTCTGCCCCCCCCGAAGAGTCGCGACGGAAAGAGCTCCACCTCTCCGGCCGACTCGGAGAGCCCGCAGGGCCCGCCCGGACCCTAGCGGGTCGGGGCCGGCTCGGGCGCGATCGGGTCGGTCGAACCGGCAAGCCCCCGATGGGCGCGGTCCTCGATCGTCTCGAGGTCCTCGGTCGGAACCGGTGCGCTCGGGACGCGCTCCCGGTGGGCGAAACGTCCCGAGATCGCCTGACCTACCCGCACCGAGACGTACATCACGAACACGATCGTGACGATGAAGAAACTCGTCGGTTCGACCTCGTAGAACGCGATGAAGATCCCTGCCCAGGTCGCGAAGAGGGCTACGCCGACCGCGATCAGGACGGCGTAGAGCGGGCGCTTCGCGAGACGGATCGCGATCGCCGCGGGGGTCACGGTGAGGGCGAAAATCAGCAGGACCCCGATGATCGTGACCGCGATCGAGATCGCCACCGCGAGCGCGAGCATGAAGATCACACCGAGTGCGAGCGTGTGCATCCCCTTCGCCTCGGCGACCTCTTCGTCCAGCGACGCGAACAGGAGTTGTCGGTAGACGAACGCGAGCGCGATGAGGACGGGGATGCTCGTTTCGAACGTGAACACGACCTGCGCGTTGCTGATGCCGACGATCTCCCCGAAGAGGATCGAGTAGGCTTCGGTCGCGAACCCGTTGTAGAAGGCGAGGAAGAGAAGGCCCAGGCCGAGCATGAAGGCGAGGACAGTCCCGATCTCGACGTCGCGGTGGGACGCCTTCTGACCGAGCAGGGCGATCCCGCTCCCCGAGACGGTCGTGAACAGGAGGAGCCCGTAGATCGGGGCTACCCCGAACAGCACAGCGCCCGCGGCACCGGAAAAGCCGACGTGGCCGAGGGCGTGAGCCGCGAAGGAGGAACGCCGAAGGACCACGAGATAGCTCACCACGCCCGCGAGGATGGCGATGATCGTTCCCGCCTCGAAGGCGTTGCGAACAAATTCGTACTGGAGCATCTCCCGGAGGTCGAGGAGCAGGTTCCAGTTCCACCAGTTCCACGTGATGTTCGTCATCCGTCCGGATCCGGGTGGGAATCCTCACCTCCGACGATCACCATGTTGTTCCGGGAATCCCGCAGGACCTCGACGTGCACCCCGTAGAGTGCGCTAAGGCTCTGGGTTGTCAGCACCGCATCCGGCAGGCCGGTCGCGACCCGGCCGTTCGCGATGTAGATGACCTTGTCCAGGCAGTGGATGAGCGGGTTGATGTCGTGCGCCACCAGCAGGACGGCCACGTTTCGGGTCTTGACCAGGGTGTGGACCACCTCGACGAGCTCCTTCGCCCTCCGGATGTCGAGGCTCGCGAGCGGCTCGTCCAGCAGGAGGATCTCCGGGCGTCCGGCGAGCGCCTCCGCGAGGAAGATCCGCTGCAGCTCCCCGCCGGACATCTCTCCGAGGGCTTTCTTCCCGAGCTCGGTCGCCCCGACCGAGAGGAGCGCCTCATCGCTCGCCTCGCGCTCCCGCCGGAACATGGCCGGAGTCAGGTTCGGGACCCACCGGTTCCCGGAGTAACCGAGGCGGACGAGCTGGGCGGCCTCGACGTTGGTCTCCTTGTCCACGAGATGGGTCTGCGGAACGTAGCCGATCCGCGGATTTCCCCGCCGAGGAGCGGTCCCGAACACCTCGAGCGATCCGCCGTGCGGACGGATCAATCCGAGCAGGAGCCGAAAGAGGGTCGTTTTACCGGCCCCGTTCGGACCGATGACCGCGACGAACTCGCCGGCACGGATGCTGAAATTCGCTTCGCTCCAGACCGTCCGGCCCCCGTACCGAACCTCGAGATGGTCCGCCCGCGCGATCTCTGCCGACACGGTGGGGTGTCCTACCGGCCCTCGGCGTCGCGACGAGCGCTCACTGCCCCAGCACCTTCGCGTCGAGCGCCACGTAGAGCGCGTTCAGCTCTCCGCCCATCCACTGCTGGAACGTAGCCGTCGGCGGGACGATCGTCTCGGTGACGCTCATCACGCTCACGTTGTTCTCCTGAGCGATCGCCTTCATGTTCGTGGTGATGGGCGTCACGGTCTGGGCATTGAAGACCAGCACCGAGACGTGCCCGCTCTCCAGCTGGCATTGGAACGTCACCACGCTCGCGTCGGGCGGGTCGTTTCCCTCGGCGATCGCCTCCATGAACGCCGGCGGGGAGACCAGGTCGAGGCCGGTGGCGTTCGCGAGGTAGACGAAGATGCTCTCCGTCGAGGCCACTACGGTCCCGTGGAACAGGGCCTTGATCTGCCCGACCTCGTCGTAGAGGGCCGAGAGCGAGGAAGTCAGGTTGTCGTACTGGTCGGTAAAGTACCCGTCGAGCCCCGGCTCGATCGTGGTGAGGTTGTGGTACATCCAGGCCACGGTTTCGTTGACGTAGGTCGGGTTGTACCAGAGGTGAGGATTCCCGGTGACGATGCCCCCGGTCTCGTATACCCCGAGCGAGTCGCCCACGTTCAGGACGACCTGATTCGAATTCCCGTCGGCGGCGACGAGCTCGGTGCCCCAGGAATCGTAGCCGACGTTGTTGAGGATGATGTACTCCGCATGCGCGAACGCAAGGGCCGTCGAGTCGTTAGACTGGTACTCGTGAGGGTCGGTGTTCGGGTCGGTGATGATACTGGTAACGTGCGTCCACGCCCCGCCGAGCTGAGAAACGAGACTCCCCCAGAAGTTCTCGGCCGCTACCACGTTGATGACGAACGGGGTGGTGTTCGATGGTGCGGCGACCAAGGTGGGGTCGACGTAGGAACGGGGACTCGCAACGGGGATCGTGGTCGCCGTGGGCCCGGTCGGCGTCTGCTGTCCCGCACATGGGTTAGGAGGGCCACTAAGGACGTACGCCGCGGAGAGCCCCGCCGCCGCAAGGATCACGGCGGCAGCGATCGCCACGGTGATCTTCGTCCGTCGCTGCGTCGTTCAGCTCGCCTCCCTCTCCGAAGAACACGGTTCGATCGGCTCGCCGTGCGGGCAGACCGTAGGGTGGCCCTCCCCCGCGCAGATTCGCTCGACCGTACGGTGACTGAGGGCGAGGTCGACCTCCCGAGCGGCCCGGCACGTGGCCTCGGCCGAGAGTCCCGCACGCGAGAAGAGGCTCTCCGCGACGCGGTGATGGCGTCGGTACTCCTCGAGGCACTGGGCGCCTCGGCTCGTGAGTCGGCTCTTCCCGCGGAACCGCGAAATCAATCCGAGCTCCTCGAGGGCTCCCAGATGGTCCAGGGCCGAAGGCGAGCGTACCTGCAGCGCCCGCGCGATCTCCTTCAGACTGGCGCCGCGATTCGCGCCCTGACGGGACGCCACGACGCGGAGGGCTTCGACCTGACGATGCGTGAGTTGCTGCAGTATCTCCACGGATCCTCTCACGCCGAGTGAGTATATATGGGGCACCCTAATTATTAGGGATATACAAATTAATGGCTGCGGAGGGGGCCGTGTCGGAATCGCCCTCACTTTTGTGCGTGGGGTCGCGTCGGGACTCGAAGACGCGAGGCGGACCCCCGTGTCGCTTTCGTTCGTTTCCTGACCATCCGGCGACCGACCTTGGTGGCGGGTTAGCTGCCCGGAGGAGCACCTGCCCGCTTCGGATTCGAACGACCGCAGACCTAGCACATATCGAGCTCGCTCGGAACCCTTCGCCGGGCCAGTAATAGCAAGGTAACTGCGGGAATCGCGGGGAGGGCGAGAATCGACCAAGCCGCGAGGGGATTCGCGGTGCCCTCGAATGCGAGTCCCGCGGTAAGCGGTGCGAGCACCGTCCCAACACCTGCGGATGTCTGCATCGCTCCCGAGTAGGCGCCTCGCGCGTCCTTCGGAGCCAGGTTCATCGAGAGTGTGGACGTTGGGTAGAACACGGCGCATTCGCCGATAGTTAACAAGACTACCGACCCGAACAGAACACTGAGGACTTGGAAGCCAAGGATTCCATCGATCCCAAGCACCAGGAATGCAAGGGCGTAGGCGACCGTACCCACTGTTCCCGTGAGGATCATCGACCGCCCTGCGATGATGCGGGTCAATGGCAGTTGGAGAACGACGACAATGACTGTGTTAAGTGCTAGGGCGATTCCCACCCAAGCGAAGGAGAGTCCCAATCCGGTATGGGCATACGCGGGAACCGCGTAGCTGATTTGTTGATTGAGCGTCCAGGTGGCGCAGGCGGCAGCCCAAATCAACAGGAGGGTTTTGTCGCGACGCAATGCGGTCAGCGATGCACTGAACGAAGCCGCGATTCGAGTTCCGGCCTTCTCCCGAGGCGTTTTCGTCGGGTGGGCGACCGAATCCTCGCGTCCGATTGACGCCAACTTTTGATCGTAGGGGGAGGGAGGCACAAGGACAACGGTGATCACCACACCAGCTGCGGTTACCGCCGCGGAAAGTGCCGCGAGGTCCGCGAAGCTGAAGACCGAGAGCGAGATTCCGCCGGCGAGCGTCCCGACCGTGAACCCTGCGTTCAGGGCCGTTCTCATCCACGCCTGACTCCCGGCCCGATGGGCCAGATCGGTTAGATCGGTGACGTAGGCGATGGCGGAGGGGTTTCCGAGAGTGCCGGACGCCCGGGTAACGAACAAGGCGCTTACGATGATCGGAAGCACGCTGTCGAAGGCACCTACGGCCAGGATCGCGAGTCCCAGACTCTCGATCGCGAAGGACACGACCAACACCCTGCGGCGGCCGAATCGATCGGTCAACCCGCCTCCGAGCATCGGAAAGACGAGTCCAGCGATGTTGGGCAATGCTAGAACCGCTCCGGCGATTTCGTACGGCAGTCCCAGCGTCACGTTCAGGTAAATCAGGGCGAACGGGGCATACGCCGACAGCCCGAACCACCGGATCGCCCAACCCAGCGCGAGCGGCTGGACCGGATCGGGACGCCGCGACCCGCTCGAAGCGGAGAACGACGACCGGGGCGCTTGCTCTCGGGCCACTGAGCGCGTCCCTCTCCGATAGAGGAGACCCGAACCAGTGTACTTTAACCCCCGAAACGAAGTGATGCCGAAATCCAGCCCATGGCTTCGAAACGAAAGAAAACGAACGGAAAATCTTACGACGACGAGCTAGGTCGCTTGGACGACACCGACCGCCGGATTCTTCGCGAGGTAAGCGCCCATCCTCGAGAGTCGATCGCTCGACTCTCGACCAGAGTGGGTCTCTCTCGCCCCGCGGTCGCCGAGCGAGTGCGCCGGCTCGAGCGAGACCATGTGATTGCGGGATGGAGGGTGGAACTGAATCCCGCTGCACTCGGACTGCGGCATACCGTCTTCATCCGAATTCGACCGTCCGCCGGGCAGGCGTCGATGATCGAGTCAGTCATTCGGACCAACCCCTCGGTCGTCGAGTGCTATCGCATGACCGGCGAAGAAGGACTCCTCCTGAAAGCGCTATTCTCGACCATTCCGGAGTTCGAGGAGGTCTTCGCTCGTCTCCAACGATACGGCCAGGCTACAGCGTTCGACGTTTTGTCCGCCGTTGTCCCTCTCCGCTCGCCCCCACTTCCGACCCCCGGCCCCCAATTCTGAAGTCCGAAGGCTCGGGCCGGTTTCTGGTTGGGGCGCGGACTTTCTGAGCCCCGCCGAGCTATCGGGCAACGCCCGGCCCACCCCAAGAATCTTATAGCCCCCCCCGCTCGCGCGCGGGGCATGTACTACCTCGACCATCGTCGGGACGTTGTCCGGATCCCACCTCAGCGCCTCGGACCGGAGCTCGCGAGCGTGCTCACCGAGCTCGCTCAGCAACAGTTCGAAGGGAAGCTGGTGGACGGCTCGAGCGTCGCGGTCACGATCCGCGATGTCACCCCGGTCGGCGAGGGTCATATCATCCACGGCGACGGCGGTGTCTACCAGGAAGTCGAGTACGAAGCGTTGCTCTTCCGACCCGAGATCCAGGAAGTCGTCGAAGGGGCGGTCGTCGAGATCCGAAAGTTCGGGGCGTTCGTTCGATTCGGGCCCCTGGACGGGCTCCTCCACGTCTCCCAGATCATGGACGACCGGGTGAACATCGACGAACACAACCAGCGACTCGTTGGCGTGGAGTCGAAAAAGGACCTCAAGGTCGGCTACAAGGTCCGTGCGCGCGTCGTCTCCCTGTCTCTCTCCGAGATTTCACCGCGCGACAGCCGCATCGGGCTCACGATGCGCCAGCCCGCCCTGGGTCGGTTGGAATGGATCCAGGAAGCGCACAAGAAGACCGACGACCGCACGGGGAAGAAGAGCGGTGCCGCTCCGGCGAAGAAGGCGAGTGCCTCCGCCGCCGCGAAGCCGGCCGCCAAGCCGGCGGCCAAGGAACCAGCGCCCGCGAGTTAGAGGGCCCATGATCAATCTGAAAGCCTGCAAGAACTGCAACACGATCACCGACCAGGCGAAGTGCCCGCGATGCGGAGGCGAGGTCTCCCGGGAGTGGCAAGGATACTTGGTCGTCATCGACCCGGAGAAGTCGGAGATTGCTCGCAAGATGGGGATCCATGCCGCGGGCCGGTACGCGCTCCGCGTCAAGTGACGAACGCGCGTGGGCGGTCCCGGAGTCGCTTCGCGCGACCCTGGCGGAACGCTACGGCCCCGTCTATGCGGGTGCCGAGGCCGACCAGCGTCTTCTCGCGCTCGGCACGTTCGGCACGTGCGGAGATCGTGTCACCGCCCGGGCGATCGAACTCGGACACCTGCCGCTCATCGGGATCGTGGACTTCAAGACGCGGCGCAACGAGTCGGTCGACCCCACCGTATTTCGCCCGCTAGCCCGCCGCGCCGTCGTGCGGGTAAGGAATCCGGCCGGGCTCCTCACGGAGCGTCTTCGATCGGCCGTTCGCCGGCTGGCCGGATCGGGCGGCGGGCTCATCGAGGTCGATGGCGAAGAGGATCTCGGGTCGCTCGCGCTCGTCGAATCACTCCCTGTCGGGGCCACCGTTATATACGGTATCCCGGGTGCGGGGGTCTCCTTCGTCCGCGTCGACGCGGTGTCCAAGGAGAGCGTGCGGAATCTCATCGCCCAGATGGAGCTTCGGAGAATCGGTCGTGGAGATTAAGATCCTCGAGGAGCGGGCGAATCCGCTCATGAAACGTCACGAGCTCCGGTTCGAGATCGCCCATGCGACGGCGGCAACGCCGACCCGGGATGCCGTCCGAGGCGAGCTCTCGAAGCTGGTGAAGGCTCCCAAAGACCGCGTCATCATTGAGCGTATGCAGGCTCGCTACGGGACGGCGGTGACCCGCGGAGACGCGGCCGTGTACGATTCGGCCGAGGTCGCGAAAGCGATCGTCCGGAGCCACATCCTCGTCCGCAACGGTCTCAAGGAAAAGGCCGTGAAGGGGCCGGCGGCGGCCGCCGCCGAACCCACCGCGCCCGCGGCCGAAGCCGCGAAACCCCCCGAAGCTGCGAAGCCGGCCGAAGCTGCCGACAAGAAGGAGTGAGCTCCCACGGCCAAGGCACGGGTCGGCCTCTACGAGGTCAAGGGCGACGCGCTCACTCGGACTCACAAGTCCTGCCCGAAGTGCGGTCCCGGGACCTTCCTCGCGGACCACAAGGACCGTCGCTCCTGCGGAAAGTGCGGCTACTCCGAGTCGAAGGCGCCCCCCGCGGCGAAGGCGAAGGGCAAAGCGGCCGTCGCGTGAGCGGCCACGACCCCACTATAGCGATAAGAGGACCGGCGGCCGTCTAGGGACGGCCGGGGCGGAACTCTTGGGAGAGTGAGCGGAAACGGCGATCCCCTTTCTCGTCCTTCCGCTCGCGCTGCTCGGGCTCGTTCCCGTGGCCTATCTGCTCGTCAACTCGTACCTGTCTCGGAAGCACCGACCCGGTGGAACCCGCGTTCGCGTTCCGTCGAGCGAGATCTCGATCATCGTCCCGGTGCACGGGACCGACCCCGGCGCGTTCCGGGAAGCGATCACCTCCGTCGCCGGGCAAGGCTGCTCATTCACGGTCGTGGGCGATGGTTGTCTTGAGCCGTATCGGGCCATCACGGAAGCGCTCGGAGGGCGGTTCGTCCCGCTCGAACACCACGTCGGCAAGAAGGCCGCGATCGGCGCCGGGCTCGACACGGTGCGCACGCCGTACGTCCTCCTCGTCGACAGCGATTCCGTGCTTCCTCCCCATGCGGCCCGGGACCTCGCCTCACGGTTCGTCGCCGGCGTCGGGGGCGTTGGGGCCAACCTCACGGTCAAGGATACGGGACGCCCGGTCGCGTACTGCGCGGAGTTCGTGGAACGGGCGCGAGAGGTGGTGCTGCGCGCGATGTCCTCGCGCGGGAGCGTCCTCTACCTCGACGGGGCCTGCGCCATGTTCCGGACCGAGGTGATCCGACCGTTCGTTCGGTCCTCGGAATTCCAGGACCTCCGCGTCCTCGGTCATCCCAGCCCTCTCGGGGACGACTGGCAGCTCACGGACCACATCCTTCGGGAGGGACTCACGACGGTGAAGGCCTACGACGTCCACGTCGTGACCTGTCCGAAAGCGACGTTCTCCGAGTTCGTCCAACAAAATGTACGATGGTCGCGCTCGAACTGGATCCGGCTCGGCCGCTTTTTGACGGGACGCGGCCCCTCGCGACGGGGCGCCTTCTTCACGTTCGAAGTGGTGGCGACCTACGCCCTGCCGTTGATCGCGTTCGCGACCCTGATCGCGCGGGTGCCGCTGATCCTTCACGTGGCCGCGAGCGCGCCGCTCACGCTCGAGGGGGTCGGCCTGGTGCTGCTCCGCTCGGTGGTCGGCATCCCCCGGAGCGTGACCGCTGCGGCGACCCGTCTCTTGCTCACGCTCGCCGGCGCCTTTGCGACGGGTGTCTACTTCGGGACGCTCCTTCGGACCAGTCGCCACCCGGCCCTTCGGATGGTTGCGTACGGCGCGCTCGGCACCGCGATCCTCTTCGCCACGGCGGTGTTCGGTCTGTTCACCTTCTGGAAGCGCCCTCGTTGGGGCGCGCCCGCCGCGCCCGGGCCGGCCCGCGGTCCGATCTCCTCGCCCGGCGAAGCGTACTGGACCCACTGACCGCCGGCCCGCTTCGCCCAAGGTTCTCCTCGCATCCGTCCACGGCGTACGTTCTCGGCCCCGCTCGATTCCGGGAAGCGGAGTTCCCCCGGCGGTCGACGCGGGCCCGAGGACGCTCCGAGGGAGCACCTAAATACGGTGCGAGTTCGAAGGGAGCCCGCGGGCCCGTAGTATAGCTTGGGCCAAATCATTTAGGCCCATAGGGCCGGCACATCCTCCCTCAACTCCGATCACAAGTCTCGTGAACTGGCGGCGACCGAATATGCCGTTCTTTAGGGAACAAATCGACGGCTGCAGTGGCCCATCTCTCCGTAGGGCACCCAATCCCCGGTCGGGTCGACGGCAGACTTGTCTTGTAGTACTTATTGTATGACCTGTCATACATAGGTGTGTGTAAGTCATGGCAAAGGCGAACCTGC
>JASHUP010000077.1 GCA_030039915.1 Thermoplasmata archaeon
CGAGCGAGCCGGGGAACGAGACGTAAGAGGCGGAGCTCGCCCTCGGTCGAGAGCGCGTAGCCCGATTTCACCTCGACCGAGGTCGACCCCCACCGGCCCATGCGCGCGAGCCGGGCCGCGCTCGCGGCGAGGAGCGCTTCGTCCGTGGCCGACCGGGTCGCCCGCACGGTCGAGTAGATGCCGCCGCCGGCGCGAGCGATGTCCGAGTAGCTCATCCCCGAGACCTTGAGCGGGAGTTCGAACGCGCGGTCACCGGCGAAGAGCACGTGGGTGTGCGCGTCGACGAACCCGGGGACCACGCATCCCCCGTCGGCCGATATCCGGCGACCGCCGGTCCGCAGACGTACATCCCGAGCGAGGCGACGTTCGGGGCCGACCCAGACGAACCTCCCATCGGCGACCGCGAGCGCGCCGCGACGAACGATGCCGAGATCGGCGGCGGCCGCCCCGACCCGCGGCACCGCTCCCCGCGCGAGGGTCGCGAGCTCCGAGACGTCCGTGACGACGAGGTCTGCGCGGATCATGGTTGGAGGATCATGTGGTCGAGCAGGTCCCGGGCGGCATGGGAGCTCGGGAACAGGATCCGTGCCTCCGTCTCGAGGTTGCTGAGCTCCTTGTACCGGGCCGAGAAGTGCGTGAGGAAGAGCGTCGCGACCTCGGCGGAGTTCGCGAGCTCCGCCGCCTGCCGGCTCGAGGAGTGGCCCCATTGGTTCGCATCGGCCTCGAGCTCCTGAGAGACCGTCGCCTCGTGGATCAGGACGGTCGCGCGATGCGCGAGCCGACGGATGTCGTCGGAGGGCGCGGTGTCGCCCGAGTAGACGACCGCGCGGCCGGGACGCGCCGGCCCCATGACATCCTCGGGGTGGACCACGTTCGAACCGACGTGAACGGCCTCGCCCGCCTCGAGCGTCGCAAAGTCGCGCCCGTGGATCCCGAGCGACCGCGCCTTCTCTCCGTCGAAGCGGCCGCGTTTCGGTCCCTCCTCGACTCGGTACGCGAGCGCCGGGACCGGGTGAACCGCGGCGGCGCTCCGCACGCTGTAGCCGGTGAGCTCGACGGTCGACCCGGGCGAGAGCGCGTGAACGGTCACGGGGAACCGCAGGGTGAAGTAGCCCATCTTGAGCGCCCGACCGACCATCTCCTCCGCGTCGGGCGGTCCGTAGATGTCGAGGGGCTCGGTGCGGTGGTTGAGGCTCATGCTCTGGATGAGGCCGGGGAGCCCGAGGAAGTGGTCCCCGTGGAAGTGAGTGATGAAGACCCGCCGCACCCGCATGAACGAGGCGGACGACTGGAAGAACTGGCGCTGAGTTCCCTCGCCGCAGTCGAGCAGGATGAGCTCCTTTTCCATGTCGAGAGCGATCGCGCTCGCCGAGCGTTCTTTGGTTGGCCACGAGCCCGCCGTGCCGAGGAAGGTGAGGCGCATCCGCCCGCCGCACCTTGTGCCGAGTAAAAGGTCGTTGGGAGGCCCCCCACCTAGCGGTCGAGGCCCCTTCCGAGGCAAAAGGGGAAAAGGGGCAGGCCGGTTCACGCATCGATGGTCGACTGGGACCGGGTGGAGGAGCTCCGCTCGAAAGGCTGGGACTGGGACCGGATCGCGGCCGACCCGAAGGTCGGTTTCCACCCCGATGCCTCGGTGAAGGAGGAGGGACGCGCCCTTCGGGGCCTCTACCACCGGCAGCGTTCGCGTCGTGCGCGCGAGACCGAGACCGTCACCCCCCGGAAACCATCCCGGGAGGAGCGCGAGAAGGCGGAGCGGAAGTGGACCCTCCCCCGGATCGGCTTTCTTCTCGTGCCGGTCGTGGGGATCTGGTTCGTCATCGCCTACCTCGCTCCGTCTCCGGTCGGCCTCATCCTGCCGGCGATCCCGTGGCTCGCCCTCGCCCTCGCGGTCGTGGCGTTCCTGCTCCTCTACGGCCTCCTGCGGTCGGAAAAGAAGTGGTCGCCGGTGTTCCGAACCACCCTCATCTCGGGGGTCGTGCTCGGGCTCGTTGTTTCGGGCCTCATCGGGATCACCGCCGCCCTCGCGTTCGGCTGCCCGTACCTTCCTCCGCAGTCCCTGCTCTCGAGTGAACCCGGCGGCGATGGGTGGACGAAGGCTCCGGTGAGCCCCTGGCAGGAGGGCGGCGCTCCGGTAGTGTTCTTCTACGGAGCGACGTGGTGTCCGTACTGCTCGGCCTCGAGCTGGGCCGTGTGGAAGGCGCTCACCGAGTTCGGTACGGTGACCGGTGCGGTGACGTCGTATTCGAGTTCGTCGGACGTCTACCCTTCGACGCCGGAGATGGTCTTAGGCGGTATCTCGCTCAGCTCGAGCACGATCTCCTGGCAGGTCACCGAGGACCAGTCGGGGGTCGACGGAACGTTCCCGACCACGACGAACTGCTACCAGAACGCCTACGTGACCGCCTACTCGGGAAGCTCGATCCCGTTCCTCGTCATCAACGGGCAGTACGTCCACGGAGGCTCCTCGATCATCAACCCCGAGCAACTCTCGGGCTGGGCGGCGGGGAAGAACGGTGGGGCCTCGTCGGTCCAGTATCAGATCTCGACCGAGAACGGGAGCGCGTGGTCGGTCATCCAGGACCAGGCGTGGTGGATCATGGCGTTCCTCACGAAGTCGGCCGGCGCTACGCCGTCCTCCCTCGCGTCCCAGTATCACTGGTCGTCCTCCACCCTCGCCGGTGTCCAGTCCCGTTTCAGCCAGATCACCTAGGGTCGAATGCGGACCCGTACCATCCGGTCGGTCATCTATCTCGCCGGCGGGCTCGGCCTCATCGTCTCGATCTTCACGTACGTCGAGCAGTTCGAAGCATCCCTGCTCTCGCTCTGCACCGTCAACGCGTTCATCTCGTGCAGCGCGGTCGCGAGGAGCGGGAAGACGACCGTCCTCGGCGTCCCGGACTCCTTCGTCGGGATCGGGGGATTCATCGTGATCCTGATCGTCGCCGCGATCGCGGAGGCCCGTCGCCGGGACCTGCGCTGGCCGTATCTCCTCCTGCTCCTCACGACCGTCGGGATCGGGTTCTCCCTCTACTTCGGCTACGTGGAGCTCATCGAGATCCACGCGCTCTGCCCGGTCTGCCTCACCGCCTATATCTTCGGGGTCGTCGCCTGGGCCGGCTCGATCGCCCTCGTCCGCAAGGTCCGTGCGAAGGCGAGAGCGCGTAAGGAGGAGCCCGCGTCCGAAACCCCCGCTCCGCAGGAGCCGGGCACGACTCCCACGCCGGAGTAGATTTCTCGGCGGTGGACCGGGGAACGCGGCGCGGGTTCGGGTTATATACCCGACCTTGCTCGGCCGCCCGGGTCGCTCTATGGTCAGCGATACAGTACAGGCCGCCGAGGTCCTCGCGGCCGGCATCGCCATTGCGGGAGGACTGATCGGGACGGGCATGGCACAGTCCGGGATCGGAGCGGCCGGAATGGGGATCATCGCGGAGAAGCCGGAGAAGTTCGGTCAGGTGTTGTTCTTCTTCGTCATTCCCGAAACGCTCTGGATCATCGGATTCGTGCTGGGGATCATCCTGCTCCTCAACGTCATCTAGGCGGCGCACGGCCCTCACCCATGAGCCTCGAGAGCCTCGTCGAGGAGATCCGTCGGCGCGGCGAAGCCGACCTCGCCGCGATCACCGCGCAGTGCGACGGCGAGCGGGCGAAGATCGTCGCGGAGCGGGACCGGCGCGTCGAGGAGGTCCGCTCGGAGAGCGCGCGCGTGACCGACGCCGAGGTCGCCCGCGAACGCGCCCAGCGGCTCGCGGCCGCGAAGCTCCAAGCCCGAAAGCTCCTCTACGAGGCCCGGGAGCAGCGGCTCGCGAACGCGGTCACGGAGACCCGGGCGCTCCTTCAGGAGTACACTCGGTCGACTCAGTACCCCGCGGTGCTGAAGCGGATGGCCGCGACGGCGACGGAATCGCTCGGCAAGCAAGTCCGCATCTCGGGCCGCATCGAGGACGCCTACCTCCTCGCCAAGGTCGCGGGGAAAGGCTTCGACCCGACCCCCCAGGCGATCCTCGGGGGCCTGGTCGCGGAGACCCCCGACGGTAGCCGCCGCCTCAACCTCTCGTTCGACGAACTCCTGCGCCTGCGCGAGGACCGCGTCCGCGAGCTGCTCGCGTAGGTGCGGAGCATGTCCGGCTCTCCCTACGCGAGCGCCCTCGGTCGCCTGAAACCGGAGTTCACCGCGTTCCTTCCGAAGGAGACCTGGGGCCTCCTGCTCGCGACCAAGGACCCGAACGAGTTCGCGAAGGTCCTCGAGACGACGCCCTACGCCGCGGACGTCGCGCGGGCGCGGGCGACCCACTCGGGGGTCACGCTGGTCGAGCTCGCGATCAACCGGGCGTTCGTCCGGCGGAACCGGCA
>JASHUP010000078.1 GCA_030039915.1 Thermoplasmata archaeon
CGCATAGATGCGTGTTTATGCGCACTAGGAATAGTTTCCTGTTCGGTTTTCGATCTTCAGGGACTCGGGTCTTGCTCTTGGGGCAGCGGACGGAAAAGAGCCCCCTTTCTCATTCGGTGGATGACCCGTACATCATCCACATCGTACCGCGTTTCGGCCCACGGGTCCGCGATGTTGGAGTAGCCCCGAACCTCCCAGAAACCCGGCTCATCTTCCCGGGCGAACTTCAGTCCCCGTAACCACTTCGCGGACTTGTAAAAGTATCGCTTCGGCACCAACATTCGAACGGGGCCACCGTGCTCCGGTGCCAGCGGCGCGCCCTCCACGGTATGGGCAAGGAGTACGTCACTCTCTCGAAGGGCCTCGTACGGCAGGGAGGTGGTGAACCCCTGTTCACACTCCATGATCACATAGCGGACCTCGGGTCGCGGGGCGACCGCGTCCGCGACGGCGGAGAACGGTACCCCTCGCCACCGCATTCCCAGCTTGGTCCAGCTGGTGACGCAGTGGATGTCGCACGTGAGGTCCTGTTGGGGCAGGGATAGGAGTTGGGCGAAGGAGAGGGTCGTCGGACGATCCACCTCGCCGTGCAACGCGAGGGTCCAGTTTCCGGGTCCCAGTTGGGAGGGCACCGAACCTGCGTGCAGGACCGGCCACCCGTGCGTCGTGATCTGACCGGGGGGAACGCGAGGGACCGACATCGACCGACCCGACTCTACTGACACCGTTGGGCGGGCGCCTACCGTCGAATTTTCCTGATCTTGACCTCGTCGCCGGTCCAGTCGAACCGCAGTCGGGGCCGCCCCGTCCAGCGTTTCCGTCGATCCCAGAGCGCGCCGACGAGCAGCGGGAGTCCGATCGACGCCTCCACGTGGGCCATCGCCCGGGTGGCCGTCCGGGAGATCTTGCCCCAGGATTGGGCCTCGTCGAGCGTGCTCCCCGAAAGCCCTCCCCAGTGCGGTACGTCGGTCGTGATCTGCAGCGCGTAGAAGTGGCCCTCGCCTTCGCGGCCGAAGGCGTAGTTCGCCATGACGATCCCGTCGTTGATCCAGTTCTTCGGGGTGCCGCCCCCGATGTAGATGACGGCCGTCCGAGGGGACTGCGAAAGGATCTGGACGAGCTCGTAGTTATCGCGGACCGCGTCCAGAATGAACCGGTCGGATCGTTTCCGATTCGCCTGATAGTGCAGCATCAGGCCGATGCCGATGGAGCTGTCGATCAGCGCTGGAGAGAACACCGGCACGCCTCGACGAGCCGCGGTCGCCAGGATCGATTCCGGGTCCGGAAAGCGGGACCCGAGGAATCCCAGAAATTCGCGAGAGGAAGCCGGTCGCCGCGGGAAATCCTCGGTGATCCGACCGATGATCCGGTCCGTGTCCTCGAACCGGAGCTCGTCGACGTAGGTGTCGTAGATTCGGTCGAGGTACAGATCTCGAAGGCGGAGGTCGTCCGCCGTCGGGGTTCCCATCCAGTGGCGGCCCCCCGCCGATTGATAGAGATCCTGGTAGAGCACGGCGCCCGTCGAGACGACCACATCCACGAGACCCCACTCGACGATGTCCCGCAGCACTTTTCGAAGCCCGGCGGCGATCAGAGGTCCCGAAAGCCCCAGGAATATCGTGGGCCGCTTGGGGTCGCGGAGCGCGTTCTCCCAGACCTCGAGACAGCGGCCGAGGTTTCGTGCCTGGATGGACGACGATTGGAACTGCTCGAGGAGCCCGCCGACGCCCCCGGGTCGAGTGACGTCCACGGGGCGGACGGGTCGACGGAGAAATTCGCGTCGGCGAGCGCGGATGGACGCGGTCACGTGCTTCGCAAATCGGTGGGCCACTTAAACGCTCTCTCGGCGGGAGGGGGGCCACCCCCCGGGGGTTGGGAGAGTGTTAAATCCTTCAAGGAGGAGTCTCGACCGAGGAACCCGGGTGCCCTCCGCTCCAGCACCGGTCCTCCGCGCGGTCGAAGCCCTCGCGGAGAACTCCGGACGCACGATCGCGATCGCCGGGCCCCCGCTCAGTGGTAAGTCGGCCGTCCTCGAGGAGCTCCGGGGTTTCCTGAAGGCCCAAGGAACTCGTATCATTGAACTCCAAGGCAGCTATCGGGGCCGCACGATCCCGTACGGTGGGCTCGACGGCCTGCGCTCCGAACCCGTGGCTCCGGCGGTCCCGTCGACCCCTCCGACCCCGGGGGGATCCAACGGGACGCCGGAGGCGGAGGCCAGTCTCCCCCTGGGTGCCGGGCCGGTGATCCCGTACTTATCCGAGCGACTTCCCCGAAGTCGGCGCAGCCGCGGGGAGCGACCTCGGGTCTCCTTCCTCGGGCAACCGGTGCGTGGGCGCTCGGCGAACGAGGGGAACCCGGACTCGTACTGGCGCGAGCTCCTGCCCGAGTTCCGGGGGGAGTCCCCGCATCCCGTCGCGATTCTGGTCGAGGATGGTTCGCTGTTCGATGCCGAAAGTCGGGATTTCATCATCGCTCTGTCGCAGCGTGCGCGGCTTCGCCCGCTGCTGATCGCACTCGCTCTCGACACCACGGTCCCCGGGTTTGTGGGCTGGGAGGAAGCGTTCCTCGGTCGTCCCGACGTCGACTGGGTCCGTTTCAGCGCGTCCGGCGCAGACCCGCGGGAGGCGCACCGGCTGAAGTCGATCTGGGACGACCTGCCCTCGGTGGCGCAGCGCGTCGCGGGGTTCGTCGCGTTGCTCGGAGGGTCGACCGGTGAGGTCGTGCTCTCCCGGGTCGCCCGGCTCAACTTCCCGCAGCTCGCGGAGGCCCTTCTTCCGGCCACCGGCGTCGGGCTGCTCAAGGTCCAGGACGGACGGGTCACGATCCCGCACCTCGCCTGGACTCCCCTCACGGTCGACCTGCTCCCCGAAGCGATCCGCAAGGAGATGCACCTCGAGATCGCGAACGCGCTCTCCGCCCTGTCGCCGGAGCCGAACCTCGCCCGTCGAATCGAGGTGGCTCGCCACTACCTGTCCTGGTATCCGGGCCCGATGGCGCTGCGCCACCTGTTGGAGGCCGCCGAGCTCGGGCTGGAGTTCTCCGCCTTTGACACGGCCGAGGAGTTGCTCGAAGACGCGATCGGTTGCCTCGGTTCCCTCCCTCCGTCGGAGCGGGACCCTCTCGAACCCGAGCTCCGGCTTCTCCACGCGGAGGCGTTGTTCGCTTCCGGCCGACTCACCGAGGCCGAAAGCGAGGTCCGGGAAGGCGTCGAGGGAGCCCTGCGCGCCGGCGTCGAACCGGGGACGCTCGCGGAGTGGATCGAACCGCTGATCCTTTCGATGCGAGTGGTCGGCCCTCGCCCGTCGCTCTCGACGAATCTGATGGAGCTCGCCGAGCGCTGCCACGACGTAGGCATGGTTGAGCTCGAAGTGCTCTTCGAAGCGATGATCGCCGAGTTCCATTT
>JASHUP010000079.1 GCA_030039915.1 Thermoplasmata archaeon
ACCGTGCCCTCCGGGAACATCAGATTGCCGCGGCGCGCGAACTTGTGGTAGGCCGAGGAGTCGAAGAGGTCGACCCCGAAGAGCGCCGCGAATGCGAACGTCATCGGGTGTCCCGTGCCGAAGAGGTGCACCGCCGCGGCCGGGGAGAGCGTGGGCCGCGCGGACGCGAGGACCCGTGCGAGCTCGGGGAACCGGTACTGCTCCATCAGCGGCACTACTCCACCGACCGCGAGCACGTCGCCGACCTCGCTCGCGAGACGCGCGGACTCGGCCCTCAGCTCAGCATACGAACCGCCCTGCACAGGGACCGCGAGGAGTCCTGAGCGCGTCGAGCGACTCGCGCGCGCCCGCTCCGCGGTTTGCCCGACGGCCGCCGCCGTGTCCGTGCGGTCGTCCTCGGGTTCCGTGAAGACGTCGAGGACGGTCGCGATGTCGCTTCCGATCGCGTTCTGGAACGCGATGATTTCCTCGGGCGTAACCTCGACCGAGCCGTAGGCGTGCTGCTGGAACGCTCCGGAGTCGGTCATCACGGGACCGTCGAATCGGATCAGCCCGTGCACCCCCTCTCGTTCGGCCCGTTCCTTGAGCGGAGGCGTTCGCCACGTGATGTAGGCGGAGGTGATCACCGCTCGAACTCCGAACCGCTGGCGCATCTCCTGGGGGGAGAGCGGTTGGCGGGCCGGGTCGGGATGGACCACCGGAAGGAGCGCCGGCGTCTCGATCACCCCGTGCGGCGTCGCGAACCGGCCGAGTCGGGCGAGACCGTCCCGATCGACGACTTCGAACTCCATCGTCCTCCGGAGCACCGACCGACGCCGTTAAGGATAACGACGCCCGGCACGATGTGGCGCGTCGTACGACGCCCGGATCCGGTCGAGCAGCTCCACGAGCATCGCGAGCGTGAGTTTGCGAGTGTTGGTATTCTGCGGACTGGGGTGATACGACCCCCAAAGCAGAGGGCGGCCGGGGCCGAGTGGGACGCACGCGCCGTGCGAGAACTCCTGCGACGGGCGATCCCCGCCGTACACCCTCGGGAGGATGTCCCGAAGCGCGTCCCAGGCAAACCCCCCCAGGGCGAGGACCGCCCGGGTCTCGGGGAGGCACCGAAGTTCGCGCTCGAGGAACGGAGCGCACGTCGTGCGCTCCACCGGGGTCGGGCGATTGTCGGGCGGGGCGCACCGGACCGCCGCGGTCAGGTAGAGGTCTCGATACCGAAGCCCATCGTTCCGCTGGAGGGAGGTCGGCTGGTTCGCAAAGCCGGCCTCGTAGAACGCTCGCACCAGGAAGGCCGCCGACCGGTCTCCCGTGAAGACGCGCCCGGTCCGGTTCGACCCGTGCGCCGCGGGGGCGAGTCCTACGGCCACCAGGCGGGCGGCGGGGTCACCGAACCCGGGGACCGGTTTTCCCCAATACTCCTTCTCCCGGAATTCCCGCTTCTTCTCCCGGGCCACGGTCGCGCGGTATCGAACGAGGCGCGGGCAGCGGGAGCACGCGACGACCTCTCGCCGGATTATCTCGAGGGAGTCGACCACGTTCGGGATGGGCGAGATTGCCTTTAGGTGCTTCGGGCAGACGACGTCCGCACCGGTAGTCACCGAACGTGAACTACCCCTTTAGGTGCGAGGGCGCTATTCCGCGGCGATGACGGAAACGCGTGTTCCCCGGGGAGGCCGAGTCCGCTTGGGAACCGTCGACGGGGACCTGCGAGCCGAGCGGGGTTGCGAGATCGACGTCGATCAAGTGCTGACGATCTCCGGCAACGCCCGATTCGAGGGGAATGCCGACGTTCGCGGCGACATGGAGTGTCACTCCTTCCGATCGGACGACGGAACCGTTCGTGTCCGGGGCCATCTGTTCGTCCTCGAGGATCTCGAGACGCGCGACGGCCAGGTCGAGGTCGATGGAGAGCTGCGGGCGCGACGGGTCGACGCCGACCGCGGGCTCACGGTCGGAGGACCGGCCACCGCCGAGCAGTTCGACGTTGGTGGCAAGCTCGAAGGGTCGCAGACGTTGGCGGCGAAGCAAGTTTCCGTGGGAGGGCGGTTCCGCCTCGCCGGCAAGCTCACGGCCGAACACGTCGAGGCCGGGGGTTCGGTCGACGTCCATGAGGTCGAGCTGGAGACGCTCGAAGTCGGCGGCATCGTCCGCCTCGCGAGCGGGATCGTTCGCCGTTCGGTCGAGGTGGGGGGGAAGTTCAGCGCCGATGGGCCGCTCGAATTCGGGTCGATCGAGGTGGGCGGAGTCGCCCAGTTCCATGGCCCGGCGAAGGGCGGGCGGGTCGAAGCCGGGGGAATGATGAGCGCCGAGCGTGACCTCACCTTCGAAGACCTCGAGATCGGCGGGATAGGGTCGATCGGTGGGAGCGGTCGGGGTCGAAGTGTCGAAGTGGGGGGAAGGTTCTCCGTCAAGGGATCGCTCGAGCTCACCGGAAAGCTCGACGTGGGCGGGCAGATTGTCGTCGGGGAGCTGTTGACCGCCGACGAGCTCGAAATCGGGGGCAAGATCGAAGCCCGCCGAGCGCTCGTCGCCTCCTCGGCGGAGATCGGCGGGGCGGTGGCGACACGGGAGGGGCTCAAGGCTGCCCAGATCTCTCTGAGACGAAAGTCGCGCGCGTCCGGTCCGCTCGTGGGCGGGCGGGTCGAGATCGAGGCGAAGGCCACGGCCGAGGACCTCTACGGCGACGTAGTGGAAGTCGGTGAGAAGGCACAGGCGGGACGTATCTTCGCACGGAGCGTGATGTTGCGGGAGGGCGCGACCGCCCAAGAGGTCGTGTTCCTGGAGACCCTCGAACTTCGGTCCGGAGCTCGGGTGCTCGCGCAGCCCCGAAAAGTCGAGACGCTACCGCCGTTTCCATTGTGATACGGAGTGCGAATGCGGGGCGATGGCGTGGAGGGTCCTCGCCGACGCGAGGTGAGCGACCTCTATGCCACCGTGCTCGAGGTAGTCAAGCGCTACCACGGCGCGGCCCGCATCACCCGGATCTCGTACGGAGCCGGAATGCCGGTCGACCGGCTTCGCAACTTTGTCGAGCGGCTGCTCTCTCTTGGGCTGCTCAAATCGGAGGAGTCCGACGGGCGAGCGGTCTACGACATCACGTCGCGAGGGCAGGAGTTCCTCGACACCTACTGGAAGATGCGCGGGTACATCGAGGTCCTCGAAGAGCCTCCCACGCTCGATGAGCGCGCGTCGCGGCGCCGGTGATCCCTCCGGACCCCGAGGGTGCGCCCGGGGGACCGGTCAGCCGTACCGCGGGACCGAAGGGTCGACCTTGACGGACCAGGCGTCGATGCCTCCGGCGAGGTTGGCCACGGACTTGAACCCGAGCCCTTCGAGGTACCCGGCGACCATCATCGATCGGGACCCGCTGTGGCAGTACACGATCACCTCGCGGTCTCGCGGAATCTCGCCCGACCGATCGGGGATTTCGCCCATCGGGATGTGGAGGGAGGGTTGTATGACGGCCATCTCGCGCTCAAACGGCTCTCGAACATCGAGGAGCAGCACTTTCCCGGGGGAAGTCCGCAGCCGCTTCTCGGCGTCGGCCGGTTCGATCTCTCGGACCATCGAGCGCCGCTACGAGCCTGGGGCCAAAGAGGTTTCGACCCGCTCCCGGATCGCCCTAGGCCCTGCTGGACCGGGAGCGGAGCCGTCGATAGTGACGCTGCACTCGTGCGCGGTTCCCACAGCCGGTGGGCGAACACCAGCGCTGCTGGGCACGGTACGCGACGAGGTAGTGAACACACTCCCGACCCTGGCAGCGCCGGATCGGCATGGAAGGGCTTCCGGCCACCATGTCCGCGAGCGACTGCGCCACGAGGGCCGCCAATCGCGGATAGCTCGACCCTCGCGTCGACGAGTCCGCGAGAACCCATCTCCCGCGAACCCAGCGAAGCACCGAACGCGGCCGGGAATGGGCCCACGCCCGATTCACCGCTCGGAGCGCGGTAGGAGGAGGCGGACTGCCGTCCGAGACTGAGGCGAAGAGTCGGCGCAGCTCGGTCCGCAGGCGGCGGAGAGAACGCACGTCCCGGGACACCAGGCGCGCCCCCACCGAGAGTCCCTTCCGCCGAAACCATCGTCGAGCTTCGTCGAGAGAATCCAATGGGTCGGGGCCTCGACAACCCGGGCAGGCCACGGTGTTCACGAAATCCAATGCGAGGAGATCGTTCCTCCGACCGGCATGAAGGTGGGCCACCGTCGCTCCCGAGGGTCCCAAGGAATCTCCTAAAGGCTAAATAAGCTAATGGATTCGGATGGCCGAAGGCATTAGCTTGTCGAAAGTAGTGGACCCGGTCTGCGGGATGGAGTTCGAGCCGCAGGCCGCCGCCGCGCACGGCCGGTACGGGGCGAAAGAGGTGTACTTCTGTTCCAGCGCCTGTCAGAACGCCTTCGAACGAACGGGGCCGCCCCGGACGGAATAATCCGCTCTTACCACGATCGACCCCCTTTCGAGTGAAGAGCGATGCCGACGGACCCCGTGTGTGGGATGTTCGTGGAGAACACGGAGGGCGCGCTCCGGTTGGTTCGCGAAAATCGTTCTTACTTCTTTTGCTCCACCAGCTGTCTCGAGGCGTTCGCCCACCCCGAGGAGGAGCGACGTCGTCTCGGGCGACGGCTCGTGGTGGCGTGGCCCCTCGCGGTCGTCGTCCTCGTGCTCTCGTATGCGACGTCCGGGGTCGTCCCCGGTTCCTTCGCCCTCGTCCTTGCCGGTGTCGTTCAGTTCTATTCCGGCGGTCCATTCTATCGCGGCGCATACGACGCGATTCGAACCCGCGTGGGAAACATGGACCTCCTGATCGCCGTGGCGACCACGTCCGCGTTCGTCTACAGCGTCGCGGCCCTCGCGCAGGTTCCCGGAATCCCTCGGACGACGTATTTCGATGCTTCGTCCCTGATCGTTACGCTCATCCTGACGGGGGCCTATCTCGAGCTTCGGACCCGGGCCCGAGCCGGTTCGGCATTGCGAGAACTCGGGGAGCTCCTTCCCCGAACGGCGTGTCGGATTGAGCGGGGGGCCGAATCCGAGGTTCGAGCGGCCGAGCTACGCCCGGGCGACCTCGTTCGGATTCGGCCGGGGGCGCGGTTCCCGGTCGATGGCACGGTCCTCTCGGGATCGACGAGCGTGGACGAGTCGCTCCTCACCGGGGAGCCTGGCCCGGTCCTCAAGGCCCCGGGTGCGCCCGTGCTCGCCGGTTCCCTCAATCTCGATGGGGTGACGGACGTGATCACGGGCAAAGTCGGGGCGGACACCTTCGTTGCCGAGATCGGCCGTCTCCTGACCGCCGCCGAGCTCTCCCGAGTCCCCCTTCAGCGGACGGCGGACCGGATCGCTTCTGCGTTCGTCCCGCTCGTCCTTGCCCTTGCCTTGGCCGCCGGGCTATTGTGGTACTGGCTCGGCGGAGCCAGCGTCACGGTGGCGCTCCTCATCTTCGTCACCGTCGCGATCACCGCCTGCCCGTGCGCGTTCGGTATCGCGACCCCGGCCGCGATCATCGTGGGCACGGGGCGCGCGGCCGGGGAAGGGGTTCTCTTCCGCGGGGAGGACGCCATCGAACGGGCCGCGCGAGTGGACCTCGTGCTGACCGACAAGACCGGAACGTTGACGAGCGGCGAGGTCGACCTCAGCTCCGTGGACCCCGTTCCTCCGGTCTCCCGGGAAGAGCTGCTGTCTCTCGCCGCCGGCGTCGAGGCCGGCTCGGACCATCCGCTCGCTCGGGCCATCCGACTGGCCGCCGGACGGGCCGGAGTGTCGCCCACGGAAGTTCACGAGGTGGTCGTCGAGCCCGGCGAGGGAGTCCGCGGAACGGTTCAAGGCCGACCGCTGGCCGTCCTGAGGGGAGACGCGGCCCGAACTCGAGGGGTGGACCTGTCGCGCGTCGACGCGTCCATCCGGGCGGCGGAACAGGTCGGCGAGACCTGGTCGCTCGTCTTCGTCGGCGGCGATGTGGTGGGTCTCCTTCGGTTCCGAGCTCCGATCCTGCCGTCCGCCCGAGGCGCCATCGCCGAGCTCCGCGCCGCGTCGGTCGAGGTCGTCATGGTGACCGGGGACGGACCCGCTGCTGCTCGCGAGGCGGCCCGGGAGCTCGGGATCGCCGAATGGCACGCCGAAGTGCTGCCGGCGGGAAAGGTGGAGTGGGTGCGCCGATACCGGTCGACCGGCCGCTCGGTCGCGTTCGTCGGGGACGGCATCAACGACGCGGCGGCGCTCGCCGAGGCGGACCTCGGGATCGCCATCGGGACCGGCGCCGAGGTCGCTAAGGAAGCCGGAAGGGTCCTGCTCGTTCGCTCGGACTTCGCCGACGTGCCGTTCGCATTATGGATCGCCCGACGCACGGTTCGGCGGGTACGCTCGAACCTTGCGTGGGCGGTCGGGTACAACTCTGTCCTGCTACCGATCGCGATGGGCGCCCTCGTGCCGCTGTTTGGATTCTCCGTATATCGAGTGCTGCCGATCGCCGGGGCCCTCGCGATGGCGCTCTCTTCGACCACGGTGGTGCTGAACTCGCTCTCCTTACGGTGGAGCACGCCCGGGACCGGCTCAGACGCCGCCCGGTGGCGTGCGAACCTCACTCACTGAAGCGGTACCCTTTTTACTGCGCATCGTAGGACCGGGCATCCTCTTCCATGACCCCGAGCATCGAAGCCGTTGGTCTCACGAAGCGATTCGGTTCGTTCGCCGCGCTCGACCATCTCTCCATCAAGCTCGAGGGCGCGAAATGCGTCGGGTTCCTCGGGCCGAACGGCGCGGGGAAGACGACCACGCTCAAGATGTTCACCGACCTGATCTTCCCCACCGAGGGAGAGGCGTTCATCAACGGGGTCTCGGTCCAGAAGGACCGCAAACGGGCGCTCTCTGATTGCGGTGACCTCATCGAGACCCCGGAGATCTACCCGTCGCTCACGCCCCTCGAGGCGCTCGAACTGAGCGGGGCGCTGCGCGGGATGCGGCCGGAGGAGATCCGTTCCCGGAGCGACGTCGTGCTCTCCGAGGTGAAGATGACCGAATGGGCTCACCAGAAGGTCGGCCGTTTCTCGAAGGGGATGAAACAGCGGGTGAACATCGCCGCTTCGCTGCTCTCCGACCCCGAAGTGGTCATCCTGGACGAGCCCAGCACCGGCCTCGACCCTCGGGGCATGGCGGAGGTACGAAGCATCGTACGGGGCCTCAAGAAGGAAAACCGCCTCATCTTCATGAGCAGCCACATTTTGAGCGAGGTCGTCGATGTCTGCGACGAAGTCGCTCTCATCGACCACGGCAAGCTCCTCTTCTACGACACGCTCGGGAACGTGTCGAAGCGGCTCACGGGGACGGCGACCACCGTCACGCTGGCGTTCGTCGCCCCGATCAGCGACGAGACGATCGGGTCTCAGATCGCCCAACTCCCCGGGGTGTCCTCGGTTTTCCGGCTCGACGCGCAACGCGTGCGAATGGCGATCGCGGGGGGTCCGGAAGCCCAGGCCCAGATCCTGGAACGTCTCGCGGCAGCCCACCTCGGTCTCGTGAGTTTCGAGCCGTCCCAGAGCGCGCTCGAGGAACTCTACCTCCAAGAGATATCGAAGGGGGACTAATGTCCGCGGCGACCCCGACCGCATCTGCGCGCCGAGACGGCACGACGCTGGGCGCGGTTCCCGGGACCGCCCAGCAGGCCCTGCTTCTGTCGCGGTACCAGTTCCGAGATTACCTTCGGTCTCGCCGCTTCATCTTGATGATGGCCATTGTGGCCGCCATCGGCGCCATCCTATCGTTCATTCTGGCCTACTATCACGGTTCCGCGGCGGTCTCGGGGCTGGTCTCGAGCCCCGATGCCTTTTACGGGTCGACCTGGGGCGGGGGCGTCTACGTCGTCATCATCTTTTCGGGCATCATCTTCGGCGGCGACGCCATTGCGGGCGAGTTTCAGAACAAGACCGGGTACTTCCTGATGGGATTGCCGATCCGACGGGCCGCCGTCTACGTGGGCAAGTTCCTCGCGGCGCTCGGCGCCTCGATCGTCGCGATGGTGGTTTACCTGGTGATCCTCGTCGCCAACGGAGCGGTCTATCTCGGCGCCGGCTTCTTTCCGATCGCGCTCGTCGAGTCGTTCCTTATCGCGCTGCTCTACCTGCTCGCGTTGCTCGGTGCCGTCTTCCTCTTCAGCTCCATGTTCAAGAACAGCCTCTACGCCGTGCTGGTGGTCGCGATTCTGTTCCTGTTCGGGTTCACCCTGCTCGAGGACCTCGTCGTCGCGCTCGTCAAGATCGAACCCTGGTTCATCATCGACTACGCGCGACCCACGATCTCCTATCCGTTCCTCTCGACGCTTCCGCCCCACATGACCACGAGCTCGATGATGGGACCTCGGGGAGGGACGGTCACGACGACCACGTACAACCCGACCTATCCAGAGGGTCTCGCGATCATGGCGGGGTACTTCATTCTCACCGCGATCGCCGGCCTCTTCCTTTTCGAGAGAGAGGAGTTCTCGTAGAACTCCGGTCGGATTTCCAAAACCTTATGGCTCGCGCCTCGGTGAAGCCCTGGGGCGATGGGTGACCAGGACCTTTCGAGCGAGCTCGCCGGCCAGGGCTACCAACTGACCGGAAAGCACAGCGCGGTCAAGCTGTGCTACTGGTCCCGAGAATCACTCGTTCGTGGCCGGGACTGCTACAAGGGTCGCTTCTACGGTATCGAGAGCCACCGATGCCTGCAGATGTCCCCCGCGATCGATTCGTGCAACCTCCACTGCCGCTTCTGCTGGCGGAACCAGGGCTGGGAGAACGACGAGGTCATGGCCGAGTACGACGACCCCGAGGCCCTGTTGGACCGGTCGATCGAAGCGCAGCGGAGGATCCTTTCGGGGTTCAAGGGCGATCCGGCCGTGCGGCCCGAACGATGGGACGAGTCGCAAACCCCGAGACACATCGCGATCTCCCTGACCGGAGAGCCCACGCTCTATCCGAAGATGAACCGGTTCCTCGAACTCTGCCACGAGCGAGGGATCACGACGTTCCTCGTCACCAACGGCACCAACCCGGACGCGCTCCGGGCGCTCGACCCGCTGCCGACGCAGCTCTACGTGTCCGTCACCGCCCCGAACGCGGAGGTGTTCCGTCGCCTCACGCTTCCCGCGCAGGACGACGCGTGGGAGCGTCTTCGCGAATCGCTCTCGATCGTCCGGGGACTCCGCACCCGGCGGGTCGTTCGCCACACGCTCGTCAAGGGATGGAATCTCGGCTGGGTCGACTCCTACGCCGAGCTCGACCGGCTCGCGCGTCCGGATTTCATCGAACCGAAAGGCTACGTCTACATGGGGAAGTCCCGACAACGCCTGGGGCGCGACCACGAACCGACCCACGAGGAGATCGCGGAATTCGCCGGTCGCCTCAGCGCGAAAACCGGTTACCTCGTCCTGGACGAATCTCCCGAGTCGAAGGTGGTCCTGCTGGGCCGGACCGCTGAGGGTCGGTTCTTGCCGGGTCGGACCCCGATCTCGTCGACCCTGCCGATGGCCGTCGGCCTCGCGGGCGGATAGCGCCCTAGATGACCCGCCAATTGAGGACTTCGACGAACACCGCCGCCGCGATCCCCATCGCCATCACGAAGTAGGGGTTGATCTTGAGCGCCCGCGTCTCCTCCATGTCGTAGTACTGGATGAGACCGGCGGCGCTCGAGAAGCCGGTCCGGCGGTTGTCGGGCATGACCGCTGGACGAGCGTGACGGCGCTATATAACCGCTCGCGGCGAGGTCAGCGACGTAGCGAGAATCGTTCGCTGTCCAGCACCGCGTCCTCGACGGCGTCCTGGAATCGGCCGACGAGGCCGGAGCCGAGAGTGGAAGCCGGCCCCGAGAGCAGTCGATCGAGGAACGGACGCGGCGGGCTCACTCGGAGGGTCCGGCGGGACGGAACGCTCGTCGCCTGGGCGAGCGCCTCGAGCGCGGCCTCGCGGTCCGCGAGGGCGTCGACGAGGCCCAACTTGAGCGCCTGGGACCCGGTCCAGAATTCGCCGGTCGCGAGCGGAAGGATCTGTTCGACGGTGCGATGGCGCTCCCGGGCGACGAGCTGGACGAACACGTCGTACCCCTCCTGGGTGATCGCCTGGAGTTTTTCTCGCTCCACGTCCGTGAGGGGGCGGTAGCCCTGGTACGCGTCCTTGTGGACCCCCGCGTGGAGAAGTTCGACCGAGATCCCCAGGCGACGGACCAGGTCGCGGACCGCGAAGTGCGCGGAGATGACGCCGATCGAGCCGACGTCCGATTCGGGGTACGCGAAGATCTTGCTGGCACCGAGGGCGGCCATGTAGGCCCCCGAGGCGCCGATCGACCCGATCGACGCGTAGACCGGCTTCACCGCGTTCAGGCGCTTGACGGCGAGGTAGAAATCCATCGAGGCGATCGCCTCGCCTCCCCCGCTCGAAAGGTCCAGGAGGACGCCCTTGATCCGGCGCTTGTATCGAAGCGCCTTCAGCAACCGGAGGTACGGTTCGACCGTCCGCTCCCGGATGGTTCCCCGGAAGGAGACCTGAGCCAGTCGTTCGCGCATACTCGGGCGGGCGTGAGTCGTTTCCGACTAATAACGCCGGCCGGCCCTCGCGTTGACCCGCCGGTTCAAGTAAACGAACCGCGGAAGGAGTGCCGTGCGCATCCTCATCCGGCCTCGACTGCCGGTGCTCGCGCTGCTGCTGCTCGCGCCGGCGATTCCGGAGCTCCTGACCGGGTCGACTCCCGTGTCCGAACTGGCCTACGACCCGCTGGGATTCCTTCTCGTCTCGTTTCCGCTCGACATCCTGCTCTACGGGTTCGGTGCGCTGCTTATTCGGGAGTTCGCGGTCGCGTACCGGAAGGGCTGGGCCTCCATCTTGCTCCTCGGTGCCGCCTACGGGATCGCGGAGGAAGGATTCGGGGTGCACACGTTCTTCGAACCGTCCGGCGCTCCGGTCGACGCCCTCGCTCGGTACGGGCATCTCTTCGGGGTGAACTGGCTCTGGGCCCTGGCGATTACGATCTTTCACGCGACCTACTCGATCGCCCTGCCGATCCTCCTCACTCGGCTGTGGTTCCCGGCGGTCAAAGACCTGCGCTGGTTCGACGGCAGCGCGCTCGAGCTGATGGCCGGCGTGTACGTGCTCGAGGTGGTGGGATTCGGCTTTCTGGTCGGGCACGGGCCCTCGCCCGAGGTCCTTGCGTTCTTCGTGGGAGTCGTGGCGGTGCTGATCGTTCTCGCCTGGGTGGCTCCTCCGTACATCCTGGCCGCACGAGCCGGTCCGCGTTCGATCGGACGGAACGCCCTCGTTCTGCTCGGGACCGGTGGCTTCGCCGCGTACGTGGTGGTGCTTCTCTTCGCATCGACGTGGTGGGTCCCCGCATGGGCGGCGGCCGGTTTCCTCGTCTTGGCGGACGCCGGGATTCTCTTCGGGATACGACGGGGCGTCGGGGCGATCGAACTCGAACGGTCGGAGTACTACTTCGCCGTGGGCATGCTGTCGGCGCTCTTCGCCTGGGATTTCGTCATCGAATTCGTGGGTGTTCCTGGGATTCTCGCGGTGACCGCCGTCTTCCTCTACGCATTGATCCGGCTGGATCGAACCCTGAAGGCCCGCGAGCGCAGCCCGTCCCCGCCGCCGGGAGCCATGCCTCCCTCGCTCTCGGGGGGATGATCTCGATCGGGCCGGTGTGGAGGCCGGGCGTCGAGGACCGACCGAGATGCTCGTGATCCCGTGCGGTGGCGGGGCGCTCGCTTCGAAGGGATTCCGAACGGCTTGACTCGAGAACCGATGGGGCGCCGCTGGAGGGTCGACTGCCGCGCTCGGTCGCCGGGAGGCCGTGGATCCCGCCGTGGCGGGTGACATGACGCTCTTGCTCGCTGATCGCGTGTTCTACCGCGGACCGGACGTACAGGCCGTTCATCGCCGGAGCGAACGATGTTCGAGGCATGTCGGCAGCGCACATCGAAGACTCACTCGGAGTGACCACCGGCCGAAGCGGGCGAGCCTCCGCAACGGATTTCGTCCCCCGCTCGCCTGGTCCGGTGTGCCGTTTCCGAGGGCGGTGGTGGATCTCCGCGCCGTTCCCACCGACTTTGATGAGATCGTCGACTGGCTCGAGCGCTGGAGCTACAACCTCGTCCTCCTCGAGGAGTACCCGCTCTCGGACGTCCGTGCTGCGCTCGACGCGGTCGACCGGGGCGTCCGAAAACATCGCGCCGAGACCGACCCTCGTCTCGACCGGCTCACCGAGCTGAGCGACGACGCCGCTCGGGGTCGAGAGGTCGTACGGAACGATCACGTCTGGTTCGAGACCTCGCTGGAGCAGTTCTGGTGGTTCTATCGGGCCGTGGAGAAGGACGATCACGGCGGTCACCGACAGGCGTTGGGTCAGTACGGACGAGTCCTCTCGGAAGCGCTGCGCCGTCACCGGGCCGACGAACGGACCCTCCTCGAGGGACCGTCGTCGCGCCGCGAGCGTCGCGCCCCGTAACCTCGGGAAACGCTAATAGGCTCTCCCGGGAGAGCGCGGCAGGGCGTCGATGGCACCGCGCGGTACCGAGGCCGTTTGGGTCGAAAAGTATCGCCCCGCGTCGCTGAAGGACATGGTGGGGCAGGAGGCCATCCTCCCGCTCCTCCGGTCGTATGCCGAGAAGAAATCGATGCCCCACTTGTTGTTCGCGGGGCCGCCGGGGAGCGGCAAGACGACGGCCGCGCTCGCGCTCGCTCGCGACCTCTTCGGCCCGGAGTGGCAGCTGTCGTTTCGAGAGCTCAACGCGAGCGATGAGCGCGGCATCGATACGGTGCGCACCACGATCAAGCAGTACGCCCGGACCGCTCCGCTCGGCGACGTCGGCTTCAAGATCCTGTTTCTCGACGAAGCCGACAACCTCACTTCGGAGGCTCAAGCCTCCCTGCGTCGCCTGATGGAACGCTACTCCGGTTCGTGTCGGTTCATCCTCTCCTGCAACTACTCCTCCCGGATCATCGACCCGATCCAGTCCCGATGCGCGGTCTTCCGCTTCCGAGCCTACGCGCCCGAAGCAGTCCGAACCCAAGTGAAACGGATCGCGGCCGCGGAGGGAAAGAAAGTGTCGGCCGAGGCGCTCGAGACGATCCTGACGGCGAGCGCCGGGGACATGCGTCGAGCGACGAACCTTCTCCAGCTCGCCGGCACCCACACCGACTCGATCAGCGCCGAGACGATCAAGGAGTACGCGACCATTCCCCTCCGCCGCGAGGTCGAGGCCATGCTGTCGGCGGCGCTGACCGGGAACTTTGGCGACGCGCGTAGCCGGCTCTACGCCCTCTTTGTGGAGCGCGGGGCGTCCGGCGAAGACATCCTGAAGGCGATCCACAGCTATCTCCCGGACATCCCGGAGAACGTCCTACCCGCGCGCGACAAAGTCCGACTCCTCGAGTACCTGGGAGAGGTGGACTTCCGCCTCGCGCAGGGAGCGTCCGACCGGATCCAGCTCGAAGCGGTCCTTGCCCACGTGGCGGCGGGTCCGTCTCGGGGGACGTGAGGGATGGTCCGTCAGCGCGACATCGCGGCGAAGCCTCCGGTCCACCGTCGGGCCGTGGCGGTCGGAGAGCTCCGGACCCGACCCGCTACCCGCGAAGCGATCCGGCGCCGCCGGGTCGAGAAGGGCGACCCGCTCTCGGTGGGCGAGCTCGCCGGCCTGCTCGCCATGAAGCGGACGGCCGAGCTGATTCCGCACTGCCACTCCGTTCCGCTCACGGCGAGCTCGGTCGAGCTCCGCGTTTCGCGCCGGGGAGTCCGGGTGGAGGCGGTCGCGTCGGCGTTCGATCGGACCGGGGTTGAGATGGAGGCCCTCGTGGGAGCCTCGATGGCTCTCCTGACCGTATGGGACATGGTCAAGTACCTCGAGAAAGATGCGCGGGGCCTCTATCCGGCGACCTCTCTTGGGCCCGTCCGGGTGAGGTCGAAAGTGAAGTCAGGGAAAGAAGTACGATGACGAACGCCCCCTCCGCGCCGGACGCATCGAGCCGCCACCACCTCCACGGCGACCGCTCTCTCGGGTTCGCCGTGCTCTCCGTTTCCGATACGCATACCGAACAGGACGACCCTTCCGGGCACCAGGCCCGGGACCTCCTGACGAAGGCCGGCCACAAAGTTCTCCACTACGCGCTGGTCGCGAACTCGGTCGCGGACGTACGCGAGAAGCTCGAACCGTGGCTCGCCGAGGTACCCGTCGAGGCCGCGGTCACGGTCGGCGGCACGGGCGTGAGCTCGCGCGACCTGACCGTGAACGCGCTCGAGGCGATGGGCGGCCGCAAGCTCGATGGGTTCGGGGAGCTCTATCGCTCGCTCAGCTTCGACGAGGTCGGGCCGCTCGCGATGATCAGCCGGGCTTCGCTCTTCGTGATCCAGGGAAAGCCGGTCTTCGCGCTCCCCGGGAGCGAGCGGGCCGGCCGCACGGCGATCGAGAAGCTGATCCTGCCCGGCGTGATCCACCTGGTCGAGGAGCTCGAACGCTGAGCCCCGACGGTCACCCGGGGGGTCGGACCGCGAGGGCGCCCATCGGGGGAGGACCGGGGTCGAGCAACTGCGGCTCCGCACCCTGATTGCGACAGAAATCGGCCCAGGCGGAGTTCGCCTCGATGTGGTGGGCCAGCAAGATGCCCCGAGCGGAGAGCGCCTCCCAGGCCGCCCGAAGCTCGAAGCGAGCGCGCGAAGCGACGGGTCCGTTATCGTAAAAGAAGACGTCCACCCCGTTCGAACCGGCCAGGATCTCGCGCAATCGGTCTTCGCTGTTCCCGAGAGCGAGGGTCCAACGGGTCCTCAGCGCCGGGGGCACGAACTGACCCACCGACACGTCCCGCACGCCGTTGGCCCGGCCCGCGGTCGGACCCGGCCCGAGCGACACGAGCTCGCCGTCCCGGTTCGCGTCCAATGCGGCGAGGATCCAGGCGGTGGAGTAGCCCGGGCGGACACCGGTTTCCACGACCTTGTGGGGGCGAGCCGCCCGGACGACCAGGTACAGGAGCGCCCCCTGCGGGAGCTCGCGCGTGAACGCGATGCCGGCGCCACGATTCAGGAGCGTGTCCGGAAGGTCGGCCTCGTTGAGCTCACGTCGAAAGCGGCCGAGTTCAGCCGGGGTCGCGCCGGTCAATCTCGCGATCCGGTCGAGCGATGCCTGTCGGAAGAGCAGCATCCGCTGACGGATCCCCTTGCGGGCCGCGGGCGACAGGACCGCTGCCCGCGGGCGGTTTCGGTCGACGTACGAGGGTACCGACTCCCCTTCCTGAGTGCCGAGGCTCGCCGATAGGCCCGGCCCGTCCCGGGCTTGGCCAGAAAACGACACACCCCCCGATGCCCTGCGCTCTACAAAGACACTTCGCCCTTGCCGGGCGTGGGAGCGGGGCGACGGGGAAGTTTGCACCGTCCGGTTTCCCTCGCGCCAGTGAACGATTTAATATTCGCGACACCTCAATGGAGCCGAGGACTCCATGAGTGTGCAGGAAGTCGGTGACGTCAATTTCGACCGTTTCTCGCAGGACAATGCCGCCGCGGTGGTGGACGTATGGGCACCGTGGTGCGGTCCGTGCCGGATGGTTTCACCGATTGTCGACCGCCTCAGTGAGAAGTACAAGGGAAAGGTCGCGTTCGGGAAGATGAACTCCGACGATAACGGAGAGAAGGCCGGAGCCCTCGGTATCATGAGCATTCCGACGCTCCTCTTCTACAAGCAGGGAAAACTCGTCGATCGGATCGTCGGGGCCTACCCCGAAGAGGTCATCGACGAGCACATCCGCCGGCTCCTCTGACTCCGGCGCCCGGGGAACGGGTGGCCGTCCCCCGTCCGTCGGGGCTCACCCTCGTTCGCCGCACGCGGGCTGGGTAACGTTCTCGGATCCGGGAGGCGTGTGTGAGCACCCCGTCGGCCGACCTGCAGCTCGCGCGCTACTCCTTCCAGCGCAAGATCGACGAGATCTCCGCCTGTCGAGGGCGAGCGACCGAACTCATCAGCCTCTACGTGTCGCCGGGCAAGCAGATCTCGGACGTCATGTCCTACCTGAGGAACGAGTACGCCCAGAGCTCCAACATCAAGAGCCGCACGACCCGCAAGAACGTGATGTGGGCGA
>JASHUP010000080.1 GCA_030039915.1 Thermoplasmata archaeon
CGCCGGCGGCGGCATCTACTCGACCGTGCGGGCGACCCGGTCGGCCACGGACGAAGCGCTCCTCGCTGCGAGCGCGGCCCGGCTCGCGCGCATGGGCCGGTGGGGGTCGACCTCGGTCGAGGTGAAATCGGGCTACGCGCTCTCGACCGAGGGCGAGCTCCGCCTCTTACGTCTCGTTCCCCGGCTCGCTCGGCGCACGCGGCTACGGCTCGTGCCGACGTTCCTCGGCGCGCACGCGGTCGCGCCGGAGTACCGGAGTCGGCCCGACGTGTACGTCGACCGCCTCGTGCGTACGGCGCTCCCCGCGGTCGCGTGGGAGCGCCTCGCGCGGTTCTGTGACGTCTTCTGCGAACCCGGGTTCTTCTCCCCGCGCCAGTCCGAGCGGCTCCTTCGCGCCGCGCTCGCCCTCGGTCTCGGCGTGAAGGTCCATGCGGAGGAGTTCGTCTGGTCCGGCGGCGCCCGTCTTGCCGCGGCCCTTCGGGCGGTCTCCGCGGAACACCTCCTCGCCGCCCGCCCCGAGGACCGCGTGCTCCTCGCGAAGGCCGGCGTCACGGCGGTCCTCCTCCCGATCACGGCGCTCGCGGCCGCGCCCGGTCTCCGAAGCCCCGGCCGCGAGATGGTCGACGCCGGCGTCCCGGTCGCCCTCGGCACCGATTGTTCGTCCAACTCCTGGGTGGAGGCGATGCCGCTCGTCCTCGCGCACGCCGTGCACTCCGCACGGCTCTCGCCGGCGGAGGCGCTGACGGCGGCGACCGTCAACGCCGCGCATGCGAGCGGTCTCGAGGACGCCGGAACGATCGCGCCCGGCCGGCCCGCCGACTTTGCCGTCGTCCCGATCCCATCGGTCGACCACCTGGGCTACCGGTTCGACGTCCTTCCGACGTCCGTTTTCCGTCAGGGAAAACCGATTTCTCCGGCGGCGCTCCGTCAGTAATTCTAAATAGGAGCGCCCTCCTCCTCGCCCTCGAGGTCGCCACATGGCGGAAAAAGTGGGCAAGGAGCAAATCAAGCGAGAGAAGGGTTACCTGTACTATCTCGGCAAGGACGGGTATCTCTGGAAGACCCCGACGAAGCTCAACAAGTCCGGTAAGAAGGGACGTGTCGGGACCGAGAAGATCACCCGCCAAGACGGCTACATGTATTTCCTCGACAAGAAGGGGTTCGTTTCGCGCGCCAAGATGAAGAACGCCTAGACGGCGTCACCCTTTCTTGGGGACCTTCCCTCGGGAAGGTTCCCCAATCTCTTTTTTTCGCGCGGCTCGGGTTCCGGCTCGACTGAACTCCCAAATAGGAGGCGAAGTTTCTCCCCCTAGGACCGTTCATGGTCTGCCGAAACGACCCGGACGACCCGAGGAAGTGCGAACGCTGCGGCGCTTTCCTCTGGGTCGCCGAGGAAGGGCTCTACTGCGGGGACTGCGGCGCGATCATGCCCTGTACGATGCGGCTTCTCCCTCCTCCGGAGCCCCGAGCCCCCACGGCGAGGTCGCGCTAGGCGCTCGGCACCGGCGGGACGGGGCGCTCTCCCCCGATCGGTGCGCGAGCGACCGACGAACGTGCTTCGTCGATCCCGCGCGCGGTGGGAAATGCGCAACGAAACTTACGCAGTAACGCCCTGTGCGCTTCGAGCGACGCGATTTTCGACCGTGTCGCGATTCGTCCGACCAAGCAGACTTATAGCGGGTCACGCTTGGCTCGCACCCGGAGGGTTTTCACGGTGTCCCGCGCGACACCATCGACGTCCTCGACCGCTCCCCACCGGTGCGAAACAGCTCTTCGAGAGGGCCGTTTCAGCGACCGGCCGCGGAAAGGTTAGGGTCGCGAAAGGTGTTATTATCGATCGGTCGGGGAGACCCGTCGACCCTTCAGGAGTGAAGTGCAATGGCAATTGCCAAAAAGCGCGCCGTGCCCGCGCCGGAGGAGTCGGTCCCGCGACCGGCGAACCGGATCGGCCGAGAACCGATTCCCGTCCCGCGCCTCGTGCCCCGCGGCAAGACCGCGTTCGACACCGTTCAGTGGCGGAGCCACGACGCGGTGATCAAGAACGCGGAAGGGAAGGTCATCTTCGAGCAGAAGGGGATCCGCGCCCCGACCTCGTGGTCAGAGACGAGCGTCAACATCGCCGCGTCGAAGTACTTCCGCGTCCTTCAGGGACGGCGGGAGAACTCGATCGACGGAATGATCCGGCGGGTCTGCCACTTCATGGCGGAACGCGGTCTCGACCTCGGGTACCTCGACACCGCCGATGAGGCGACGACGTTCGAGGAGAGCCTCTCCTACCTGATGGTCCAGCAGATGGCGGCGTTCAACAGCCCCGTCTGGTTCAACGTCGGCGTCCGCGAGCCGCCCCAGTGCTCCGCGTGCTTCATCCAGTCGATCAGCGACGACATGGACTCGATCCTCGCGCTCGCGACGAGCGAGGGACGGCTCTTCAAGGGCGGCAGCGGGACCGGCACCAACTTCTCGTCGCTGCGCGGAAGCCGGGAAAAGCTCGCGGGCGGCGGGATCGCATCCGGACCCGTGTCGTTCATGCGCGCGTTCGACGCCTTGGCGGGTGTCATCAAGTCCGGCGGCACGACGCGTCGCGCCGCGAAGATGGTGATCCTCAACATGGACCACCCCGACATCGTCGATTTCATCGACTGCAAGGTCCGCGAGGAGGACAAGGCCGCCGCGCTCATCCGAGAAGGGTACTCGGCGAACTTCGACGGCACCGACCCCGATTCCGCCTACGCTTCGATCGCCTACCAGAACGCGAACCACTCGGTTCGGATCCCGGACGCGTTCATGGAGGCGGTGATCCGCGACAAGGACTGGAAGACTACGAACCGCACCGACCACACGGTCGCCGGCCAGTACCCCGCCCGGGAGCTCTGGCGGAAGCTCGCCTACGCCGCATGGCGCTGCGGCGACCCCGGTGTCCAGTTCGACGACGTGACGAACGATTGGCACACCTCGCCGAACTCCGGACGGATCAACGCGTCGAACCCGTGCAGCGAGTACCTGTTCCTCGACGACTCGGCGTGCAACCTCGCCTCCATCAACCTCATGAAGTTCCTGGACGCGAAGGGCCAGTTCGACATCGAGCTCTACCGTCAGGCCGTCCGGACGATGATCCTCGCGATGGAGATCATCGTCGACGCCTCGAGCTACCCGACGGCTCCGATCGCCCAGAACTCCCACGATTACCGGCCGCTCGGCCTCGGCTACGCCAACCTGGGCTCGCTCCTCATGCATTACGGCCTCGCCTACGACTCGGACGCCGGACGCACGCTCGCCGGCGCGGTCTCGGCGTTCCTCTCCGCAGAGGGCTACCACATGTCCAGCGAGATCGCGAAGCGCGTCGGATCGTTCCCCGGCTTCGAACGGAACCGCGCTCCGATGCTGCGGGTCATGGGCAAGCACGCGAAGGCGGCCGCCGAGATCCCGCACACCGACCCCCGCCTGACGCCGTTCGTCCAGGCCGCGGTCGACCGCTGGAACGACACGGTGAAGGCCGGCGAGCTCTGGGGCTACCGCAACGCCCAGATCTCGGTCATCGCCCCGACCGGCACGATCGGGCTGCTCATGGGCTGCGACACGCTCGGCCTCGAGCCCGAGCTCTCCCTGGTGAAGGTCAAGAACCTGGTCGGGGGCGGCATCCTGCGCATGGTCAACCGCACCGTGCCGGACGGTCTGGTCGCGCTCGGCTACACGCCCGACGAGATCCGCGCGATCTCCGAGCACCTCGAGAAGAACGGGACGATCGAAGGGGCTCCCGGGCTCGACGCCGAGGACCTCCCGGTCTTCGACTGCGCGCTCGCCCCGGCGGGCGGCACGCGGACGATCAGTCCGATGGGCCATCTCAAGATGCTCGCGGCCGTCCAGCCGTTCCTCTCGGGCGGCGCGTCGAAGACGATCAACCTCCCGAACGACGCGACGGTCGAGGACATCGAGAAGATCTACCTCGAGGCGTGGAAGGCCGGCATCAAGTCGGTCGCGCTCTACCGCGACGGCTGCAAGGCGTCCCAGCCGTTCGAGACGGGGAAGGGCCGGACGGCCGCCCCGGGCGGTCCGCGCGGTCCGGCCCGCGAGCGCCTCCCGGACGAGCGCAAGGCGATCACGCATCACTTCTCGGTCGGTGGCCACGACGGCTACGTGACGGTCGGACTCTATCCGGACGGCCGCCCCGGCGAGATCTTCTTCCGGGTCACGAAGGAAGGCTCGACCGTGAACGGGCTCATGGACTCGCTCGGGATCTCGATGTCGATGGCGCTCCAGCACGGGGTGCCGCTCAAGGACCTCGTGCGCAAGCTCGCGCACCTTCGGTTCGAGCCCGCGGGAGCGACCAACAACCCGAGGATCCGCTTCGCGAAGTCGATCCCCGACTACGTGGCGCGCTGGCTCGCGCTGGAGTTCCTGACCGAGGACGACCGTCGGGCGATCGGCCTCGAGGCCCCCGCCGAAGCGAACGGCAACGGCCACAGCGCGAGCCCTCCCGCCGCGGCGAAGTCGAAGACCGCCCCGGCGCCCCAGACCGTGAAGTTCGAGACCCGAGCGCTCGACACGTTCTCGAGCGACCCCTCGGGCGGCGTGAGCGAGGACGCGCCGTCGTGCGCGATCTGCGGCGGCATCATGGTCCGCTCGGGCACGTGCTACGCGTGCACCGTCTGCGGTTCCACGAGCGGCTGCTCGTAGGAGATCGAGCGGGCCTCCCCGCGCCTACCGCAGATCCTTCGCCGCGATGGCGGGCGCCGGCTCTCCCGCGGTGGGGGCCGCGCCCGACGGGGACGGCGCGCCCGCCCGGGTCCCGTCGGCCTGGAACCGGTAGTTCCGGAGGCCGAGGGAGAGGACCAGTCCGACCACCGCGCAGGCGGCGACCAGCGAGAAGAGCAGGACGAAACCGGTGATCGAGGGAACGGACGCGTAGATCGGCACGCCGTGGAACGTCGCGACGACCGCGAGGGTCGTGAAGCTGAGCGTGACGGTCGCCGCGATCACGGGACCGACCGCGCTCCCGACGTTCCGGAACGTCTGGTTCATCCCGGTCTGGATCCCGAGCTCTTTCGGAGAGACGGAGAGCACGATGATGTTCGACATCGCGATGAGGCAGGCGACGTTCCCGAC
>JASHUP010000081.1 GCA_030039915.1 Thermoplasmata archaeon
TGAACCGGAGACGTTAGCAATTAGGCGCTCAAATTGACCGGAGTCGAGATTGAGAATTGCTACAGGTGCCACACTTGGAATTGGGTAACCGGGCGCAGTGATTGCCCGTTGCGGCCACCACAAGGTATTGGTCGAGGGTACATAGGCAGGCGTCCCCATCGCCCACGTCGGGACGCCCGAGGCGAAGCCGCCAGGCAATGAAGCGTTGTACCCGGGAAAGATTGTCCTGACTACGGAATCGGGTAGCTGGATAGAGGTCTGCGATTGGGGAAGACTCGCCCGATCCGTCGAAGAGATCGCAGAGGAGGCGACGTGACGAAGTCCCGGATCGGAGAGGGCCGTCGTCTTGGTGGTCGATTGGCTCACATGTTGAGGGCTCGCGAAACCGGTGGACGGAAGAAGCGTGACCGCCAGAAGGCAGACCGCCACCGCCGGGACGATCAGCAACCTCGTCCCGCGCAGGTTCGCGCCGCTCGGCGGCCCCGAATCCATAGGGCGGGGAAGCAGGAATCCCGGTATTAAACCACGAAGGCTCCGGTCACTGCATCGTCCGGATGATGCGCCCCGCGTGGCCGTCAATGAGGACGCGGACTGTCTCCCCCTTGTGGTCGAAGGCGAAGTACCAGATCGGGGTGTGCAATAGCTCGCCCTCCGACACCTGAACGTCGCAGTGGATGTTCGAGACCATGTGGTGCTTCTGGTGCGCGGCCTCCGACTGGAGTTGCTTTACGAACGCCTCCGCGGCGAACCGGGCCGCGTCCTCCCCGAGGTCGCCGTTGAGGATCGGCGTACCCTGGAGGACCGACTTGTGGTCGAAGAGCGACCGGTCGGTGAGGGAGAACTGGTAGTCCTTCGGCTGGTAGGCGCTCATCGCCTTCACCGCCACCACCGCGTACTCGTACTGCCCCGAGATCGTCTCGGACCGCGTGGGGTTCACGACGGGACCGCCCATGATCGGGACGACGGCGAATCCTCCGCGGCGTCCTCCGACCGCCCCCGAGAGGACGCTTCCAAGGACGGCCCCCGCGGCCATCGTGCCGACGGTCGACCCGACGCTCGTCGCAACCGCTTGGTACTGGTAGGTCGTCGACGCGGACGTGGGCATGACCCAGAACGGGACGTAGCTCAGGCGTTCCTCCACGACCTTGGATTCCTCGAGGAAGTGGCGGTGCATGAACCCCTGGTCGAGATACCCCCGGACGATCTTGAGCGCCGCGTCCCGATCGGGCACGGCCAGGCTCAGCATCGTATGCTTCTGGATCTCCTTCCACCCCTGGCCACCGAGGGTGACCGAGGCCCCGCAGTAGTCGCAGGTAACGACCATCTCTCCGAACGCCGGTTTGATCGGAGCCCCGCAGGCCGGGCATTTCAACTCCTGGACCCCGGCGGCCGCGATCGACGGGGCCGCCGCGGGCTTCGGCGCCGGAGCGCTCGCGCCGGCCGCCGCCCCGCCTTTGAGCGGGGCGCCGCACTTCATGCAGAAGGCGGCGTCGTCCGGAACCTGGGCGCCGCATTTCGTGCAATAGGCCATCCTCGAATCCTCCTAGCGACGCACCGACCGGTTCCGGCCACTCGAGGGGGTCAGAGAGCGGCTCCGCAGTTCTGGCAGAATTTTCCCGTTCCGGCGTCCATGCCGCACTTGGGGCACTTCTTCGCCGCAGGCGGCGCGAGCGAGGCACCGCAGTTCGGGCAGAACTTCACGCCGGGCGTCGTCGGCTGACCGCACTTCGGGCACGGGGGTCCCTGAGCGGCCGCCGGCGGCGGGCCGCCCATCGGATTGCCGCAGTTCGGACAGAATCGCGTTCCGGGGGGAACGAGCGTACCGCACTTGGGACAGGGCGTTGAGGGGCCGGGACCATACGCTCCCTGCATCTGTCCCGCCATGCCGTACCCGATTCCGAGACCCGCGCCCAGCCCGACGCCGGCCCCGGCCATCGACCCGGCGGCGCCCGAGGGATTGGCCGCCGCGGTCGTCATCGCCTGGCCCGCCTGGTACTGCATGTAATTCACGCCGAGCACGCCCATCTTGGATCGCGTGTCGACGGCGGCCTGGACGTCGTCCGGCAGATTGATCGAAAGACCCTGGAGCTGCTTGATCTCGACGCCGAGCGGCCCGAAGTGCTGGGGCGCGAAGCCGAGCACCGCCTGCTCGATGGTCGTGAGCTGGGTCGCGAGGTCGGTGACCCGCATGCCCTGGTCCTTCAGCTTGCCGAGGCTGTTGTAGACGAGGATCACCATCTGGTCCCGCAGTCGGGCCTCGACATCCGGGGTCGAGACGGCACCGAACGTGCCCACGAACTGATTGATGAAATTGTCCGGTGAGCCGACGTTCCAGCGGTACTGGCCGAAGACCCGCAGCTGAACGAGGCCGAAGTCCGGGTCGCGGAAGACGTACGGTTCGGCGCTGCCGAACTTGCCGTCGAAGATTCGGCGTTGCAGGTAGTAGACCTCCGCCTCCTGCTGGACGCCCGAGAGCGCCTTCACGAGGCCCCCGACGATCGGCGCGTTGATGCTCGTGAGCGCGTAGCGGTCGGGCTTATCGAGGTACGCGAGGACCTTTCCGTCCCGATAGAACACTGCGGTCTCGTCCTGACGGACGACGATGTTGTCGTTCAGACGGATGTTGCGCGGGACGCGCCACATCACGTTGTTGCCCTTGTAGACGTCCTCCCAGTTGATCGTCGTCGCGCCGATGAGGCTGCCGCCCTTCGGCGGAATTGGTGCGTTCGTTACCATCGCTCGAGTTCCTCCTACCTTGCTTGCTACGAGAGCCGGATGCCCTCAATGACCTGGATGCGCGCCCGAAACGCCTGGTCGAGCTGGTTGACCTGGCTGCGGGCCGTCGCGACCAGCGTGGCGACCGCGGCCGGGTTCGAACCGGTCGCGAGCGACGGGAGCGGCGCGATCGTCTGATTGAGCTGATCGGCCGCCTGAATGAACCCGTAGTCGTACTCGTACAGTCGGTCGAGCTGCTGAGGATTGACGCGAACCGCGGGAGAGATCCCGGTGTAGCCCTGTTCCGCGAACCGGATCCGGCCCTCGAGCGTGAGCAGGTCCGAGATGATGGCCGCGAGATCGTTGAGGGACTGGAACTGGTTCGCGTTGGTGAGCGCCGTTCGAGCGTTCTCCACGGTGGTCCGCGCGTTCTTCACGCGGTCGGCCACCTGGATCCGCAGGAAACTATCGGCCTCCCGAATGTCCTCTCCCTGGCGGTACCCCCGGAATCCGGGGATCAGCAGTTGAAGGCGCTTCAGCGCGCCGCGACTGTTGTCGACGGTCTCGCGCAGGTCCTGCGGAGGGGCTCCGGCGGGAGCCTGAGTTCCGGTCGAGCTCCCACCCTGAGCGAAGAGCGAAGAGCCGCAGACGTTGCAGAACCGGGACCCCGGAGGCGCCACGGTCCCGCACTTTGGGCACGAGATCGGCGCGGCGGACGGGGCGGGTGCCGTCGGCGGAGGCGGAGGAGCGGGGGCGTTCGCGGCCATCTTAGGGGCTCCTTGGCGGTGTGGCCGGGGGGGAGGCGGGCGGCGGGGCCGTCGTGGGGACGCTTGGAGAGTTCGCCGCGGCGTACGAGAACGCGGAGGGCGCGGCCTCGGCCCGCCAGCGCTCGCGCGGGATCTGCTGGTTCTCGGTCGCTCGGACTGCGCGGCCCCGCCAGATGATGAGCGCGACGGTCACGATCAGCACGACCATCAGCACGATGAGTCCCTCGAGCTGGTCGAGTGTCGTGATGCTGCTGATGTAGTACGGGCCGAGGCCCACCGTCAGGAAGAGCACCGCGAATCCCATCCCAAAGAAGCCCCAAGCGAGCGAGCGCTGGGCACTCGGATTGCGCGAGAGCGCCTCCGCGAGGTAGGACCCGAGCGCGAAGAAGAGCGCGACGATGCCGATCGCGATCAGCGCCGTGTAGTGCTGGTTCTGCGGGAAGAGATAGTACAGGAACAGGAAGATGATCGCGGCGAGGATGAGAAAGAGGGCCGTGAGGAGCATGCCTCCCCACTTCTCCCGAACCGGCTGCATCGCCGGAGCAGTTGCGGACATGGACTTTGCCTCCGTCAAATCAGGCGCCGCGGCTATAAGAGGTCAATTCCGCCGTTCGGGACCGGTTCGGGTCAAAGACGCGGCTCGTCGTCGGTCTTCTCCCGGCGCTGCCGGGGCGGGGGAGTCGGAGCGGGCGCCGAAGCGGCAACCTCCGGGGTCGGTTTCGGCGGGGTCTTGGCGGCGGGGGCGGTCGTGGCGGCCGCCGGGGCGGCGGACGCCGGCGCCTTGGGTGCGGGGCGGGAGGTTGGGGTCGGGGCGCCCTTGGGTCGTTCCGAGGTCGACTTCGCCCCCTTGGCCGGGGGCTCCGGCCGGGGAGTCCCCGCCGGCTTCACCGGATGGGTCTCATGGTGCGCGACCTCCGCTTTGGCCGGCGCGGGCTTTCGCTGGAAGACCCCTTTGAGACCTCCGAGCGGCCCTCCGCGGGCGACCGTGTGGCCGCTCGGCGTTTGGACGGATACCCCTTCGAGAGGACGGATCGTGGCGGTCGTCACCGGCTGGCCACACTTCGGGCAGTTCGGGAACTGACCGATGCAGTGCTGGCAAAGCGGGGCTCCGCATCCGTGCTGCACCGACGCGAGTCCCCCGCAGCCCACGCAGCGGGCAGCGGCGGCCGCGTTCTCCGCCGGCGCCACCTGGGTCGCCGGGGTCGGCGCGCCGGCTTCGGTGGATTCCCATGCGGGGGCGGCCGTGGGGACGACCA
>JASHUP010000082.1 GCA_030039915.1 Thermoplasmata archaeon
TCCCTGCGACGGGCGGACCGGGTGCTCGACCTGGGGTGTGGGTGGGGAGCGGTCGGGGTCGCCGCCGCGAAGTCCGCTCCCGATGGGCGGGTCGTGCTCACCGACGTGAACCGCCGGGCCACGCGTCTCGCCCGTGAGAATCTCGAGAAGAACCGCGTGCGCAACGCGGAGGTCCGGGTCGGCTCGCTGTACGGTCCGGTCGAGGATGAGACGTTCGACGTGATCGCGACCAACCCGCCGTTCCACGCCGGCCGAGAGCTGGTCCTCCAAATTCTCTCGGGTGCCCCGGACCACCTTTCTGCCCACGGGCGACTCTTGCTCGTCGGGAAGGGCAGTCAGGGCATCCGCTTCTACCAGGAGTGGCTCGAAGAGCATTGGCCGGGTCCGGTCGCGGTGCTCGGTCGAGGTTCGGGCTACCGCGTCCTCGAGGCCCGTCGGCGCGGACCGCGCTCTGTCCCGTGACGGGCGCGGTCCTCGGAACGGGACCGGCGGCCATCGCCTCCGAAGCCGTTAAGAGGCCGAGCTTTCTCGGCGGCCGCGCCCTCGATGGAGGGGGTCGAACTCGGCCTCGCGCCGACCGTTCGCCCGCTTCCGGTGAGGCTCCACCCCTAGGGGAGTGACCATCGCGCCCAAGGAATCCAAGGAGACTCCGGCCGAACCCCCCGCGCCCGCCGCGGACGCCGGGCCCGAGCCCGGCCCGGAGAAGGCGGGCCGGAAGGAGAAGGCGGGGAAGGGCAAGGAGTCGAAAGAGGCGAAGGAAGGCAAGGAGGCGAAGGGCAAGTCGAAGCCCGGCGCCCCCGGCAAGACCACGAAGGTCATCCCCGACAACCCGAACTTCCGCTACATCGTCCGGATCGCGAACACCGACCTCGACGGAACCCGGCCGACCGCCCTCGCCCTCACGGGCGTGCGTGGGGTCGGTCTCCGCATCGCCGAGGTCGCTTGCCGGATCGCGAACGTGAACGCGAGCGAGATGATCGGGAACCTCCCCGAAGCGACGGTGGACGGCCTCGAGACCGCGCTCGGCTCGCTCTCGACGGTGCTCCCGCGGTGGATGGTCAATCACCCGAACGAGCCGATCGCGGGAGAGTCCCCCTACTACTTCGGCCCGGACCTCGAAACGCGGCGCCGGGACGACATCAACGTGATGAAGATGATCCGGAGCTACCGCGGCGTCCGCCACGAGCGCGGCCAGAAGGTCCGCGGACAACGCACTCGTTCGAACGGCCGCACCGGCATGGCCGCCGGAGTCATCAAGAAGGCCGCGAAGGAAGCGGCCGCCGCCGCGGGCAAGGAAGAGGCGCCGGCCGCCGCACCGGCGGCCGCGCCCGCCGCCCCCGCTGCGAAGAAGGAGTGATCCCGGAACGATGGGCGACCCGAAGTTCCTGCGACGCACGTACGACACTCCGAAGCATCCGTGGGAAGCGGCGCGAATGGAGGAGGAACGGAAGCTCCTCGCGAAGTACGGCCTCAAGAACAAGCGCGAGCTGTGGAAGGCGCAGTCGATCCTCCGACGGATCCGCCGGCAGGCTCGCGAACTCCAGGCCCGCCTGCGCGTCGGGGAGCCGCAAGCCCGTCACGAGACCGACCAGTTGATCGGTCGACTGACCCGGCTCGGGGTGCTTCCCGCGGGCTCGCCAACCATCGACGACGTCCTCGCCCTGAACACCGAAGACCTGTTGCAGCGTCGCTTCGAATGGGTCGTCTTCCACCGGGGCCTCGCTCCCACGGCGAACGGCGCACGCCAGTGGATCACGCACGGTCACTTCTCGATCGGGGACCACCGCGTGACGCGCCCGGGCTATCTCGTCCCGTCGGCGGAGGAACCGATGATCGCTTACTCCCCGACCAGCCCGCTCGCCAACGATGACCACGCTCTGCGCGTCGCCCTGCGGGAGCGATTGCAGACACGACCGACCGCGGACGTCACGCCGTCCGAACCGACGCCCGAGGGAGCGTAACGATGGCGAAGGTCGGGATCGCGCACATCTTCGCGAGCTACAACAACATCCACATCACCGTGACCGACATCACCGGTGCCGAGACGCTCGCGAAAGCGACCGGCGGGATGGTCGTGAAGGCGGCGCGGGACGAGTCAAGCCCGTACGCCGCGATGAAAGCCGCCGACCAGATCGCGGCGGTCATCAAGGAGAAGGGCTACGATACGCTGCACGTCCGCGTCCGCGCCCCCGGCGGGAACCGGTCGAGGTCCCCCGGGCCCGGCGCCCAGGCCGCGATCCGGGCCCTCGCCCGCGCGGGCGTTCGGATCCAGCGGATCGAGGACGTGACCCCGGTACCGCACGACGGCACGAAGCCGAAGGGGGGCCGCCGCGGCCGGCGGGTGTAGACGATCCATGTCGATCACCGTCGAGGAGCTCAAGCCGCGGTCCACGTCGCTCGAGATCGAGGGGATGACCGCGTCCCAGGTGAACGCGATCCGTCGCACGCTGCTCGCGGACGTCCCGAAGCTCGCGATCGAGGATGTCGAGTTCCACCTCGGTCCGATCCGCGACGAGGCCACCGGAAAGGACTACGACTCGTCGACCAGCATGTTCGACGAGGCAGTCGCCCTCCGGCTCGGCCTGCTCCCGATCCCCACCGACCTCTCCCAGTTCCGCAAGAAATCCGAATGCGACTGCGGCGGGGCCGGCTGCCCGCATTGCCAGGTGATGTTCTCGGTCGACAAGAAGGGCCCGTGCACGGTCTACGCGAAGGACGTCGTGCCCCTCGGCGACAGCTCGCTCGCCGTCCTCGAACCGGATGTGCCGATCGTCCGTCTCGGCGCCCGCCAGGCCCTGCTGGCCTATGCGACCGCGATCGTCGGGACCGCGCGCGACCACGCCAAGTGGCAGGTCGCGCACGGGATCGGCATGTTTCCCCGACCGCACGTCAAGATCGCGCGCAAGGAGGGCTGCACGGACGCGTGCTTGAAGCGCACGGCGGCGTCGTGTCCCGTCAATATCCTCGAGTTTGCCGGCGGAAAGCTCTCCGTCACGGACGAGCCGAAGTGCATCTTCTGCAAGGCGTGCGAAGAATCGTGCGAACACGGTTCGATCAAGGTCACGGCCGACGAGGAGGACTTCTTCCTCCGGTTCGAGACCGACGGCTCGCTCACGCCCCGCGAAGCGCTCCGCTTTTCCCTCAAGGACCTGAAGCGCCGGTTC